>JBARYS010000464.1:0-6372 GCA_049648155.1 Catalinimonas sp.
GGATGAGGTGCGCCCCAGCGGCGGCGTGCTGAACCGCGACCTGCGCGCCGAGCGGGGCGTGAACTGGGAGGTGGGCGGGCGGCTGCACCCGGACGCACTGCCGCTCTACCTCGACGTGTCGGCCTTCTACCTGCGGCTGGACAACACCATCGTGGAGCGGCAGGACGACGCGACGGGCCGTGAGCGCTACCGCAACACCGGCACCACCGACCAGCGTGGGCTGGAAGCACTGCTCACCTGGGATCAGACCTGGACCGGCGGGGCCGTCGAACGGGTGCGCGGCAGCCTCGCCTACACAGGGCACTTTTTTGCCTTCGCCGACTACCGCACCGAGGCGGGCGACTCGACGGGCAACGCGCTGCCCGGCGTGCCGCGCCAACAACTGGTCGGCACCTTCGACCTACACCTCCGGAAGGATTTTTACTGCAACCTGACCGTGCAACGCACCGGCGAGGTGCCGCTGAACGACGCCAACACCGTCTTTGCCGGGGCCTTCACGGTGGCGCACGCCCGCGTCGGGTGGGGCGGCGGGCGCGTGGGGCCGTTCCGCACCGACATCTTCTTTGGGGTGAACAACCTGTTCGACACCGACTACAGCCTGGGCAACGACCTGAACGCCTTCGGGCGGCGGTACTTTCAACCGGCGGCGGGGCGCAATTGGTACGGCGGCGTGGCCCTGTGCTTCGGTGCCTGAGAGCCTGCGCCGACACGGCCTCCCACCCGGGTGCAGTCAATTGACGGATGCCCCACCGCGACCACGCCGGCGAGTGCCTCTTCTTCGCCCCGTCCGCCGGGCGGGTCAATGTCTCCTGTGGCGACGACCGGGGGCGCAACGTCGACATCTACATCGACGTGGAGCGGGGCACGGCCGGTGAACGGGGGTGGACCCTGCAAGAGTAAGTTTAAGAGGCGCTTCGTATCGGCCTGCACCTTACGTTCAAATACATTTGTGAGGCGTGGTTCAGACCTTTCGAACCGACGCGCTAACCGACTGTGTACATGCGTATTATCCTGCTTACGGGAGTGCTGATCACCCTCTTCGTCGCCCCGCTGCGAGCGCAGAGTGAGGAGAAGGTGATCAACTATCAAACCATCGCCGACGAGCCCTACGGCATCAAACACCTCTGGGTACACGTTCAGCCCATCACGGCCGACATCTTCTCGACTAACTCGGCGCTCTGCTACGGGGTGCAGGCCGAATACTTTCTGAAGAACAAGGTGCGCTTCGAGGGGCGGGTGCGGGGCGCGTGGGGGCAGCCGTTCGACTTTTCGCGCGAGCAGGCCGCACGCAACGGCGGCGTCTTCGTGAACGAAGAGCTCAGCCTTACGTTGCTCAACCGTTGGTCGCGCTTCACGAGGATGGAGTTGGGGGCGACGTACCACGTGATCGACAAGGCCAAAAAGGGCACGGCGAAGATCGTGCTGGTGCACAAGAAGCGGGAAAAGTACAAGTACGAACGCGCCGACCGCATCACCGTCAACGCCCAGGTGCGCAACACCGTGGGCGCGCGCGGCGGCTTCGCTTTCTACGAGACCACCGCCTTTCTATCGCCCACCCTGCTGGGGCAAGACGTCACGCTGCCCGGCAGCGACGGCAGCACCCTCCGCCACACCGTCAACAACGGCAATTCGCTCTTCACGAACGTCACCTCGCCGGGCTTCTACGTGGGAGGCTCCTACGGTATCATCCGCAACGTCTCGGTCAAGGCCGACCGCTTCGGACAGCTCGGCAACGACCGCATCTTCACCGTCTACGCCGACGCCCTGATCTCGCCCTGGCTGAGCCTAGAAGACCTCGAAGCCCGCGTGCCCGACACCGAGCAGACCGTGACCTACTCGATGGAGAACATCGACGTGCGCAAGTGGGGCTTTCGGGTCGGCTTCGACATGATGTTCAACCAGAAGTCGTACTTCTCCTTCGGCGGTGAAATGGGCCTGCGGCCGGCCATCGTCGGGCGGGCCTTCTACACCGAGTTGAAGGTCGGCCTGCCCGTGTTCGGCTTCCGGTTCGAACAACAGCGTACCGCCAACAACACGGGCGGCTTCTGACGCCGGCCTGCGCTGCGGGGGCGGTTTGACTCTTTCGGCAGGCAGCATGGACGGGCATTGCCAACCAACCAAAGCCGGTCGTGAAAATGCTCCGCCTGCTTTCGTTTCTTCTCCTCATCGTCTTTCTTCCGGACGGCTGCAAGGAGACCGACGACCCGGCCCCGGGCGTCGACCCGGCGAGCTTGTCGGTAGGGGAAGGCGAGGTCGTCGTGTACGGCGGCGTGAGCACCTCTTCTCGGGCGAGGCCTTCGTCGAGGAGAGCAGCTCGTTCTTGTCGCCGGCGCCCCGCAGCGATCCGGACTACCTGATCGACGAGCACATCGTCTCGGTGCAGACGGCCGACGCGCTCGGGCTGCTGACCATCCAGTTCTTCGTCGAGTACCCGCCAAGCGCGCAGGGCAACGTGACGTTCTTCGAGCAGCGGTACAACATCATCGACCTGAACGACACCTACACCCCCGGCGTGCTGTACGACTACCCGCTGTTACGGACCCAGCAGCGCGAGATCAACACCCGGGGGGCGTTATCCCGAAGGGGCAAACGTCTACGCCGAGGTCACGTCGGTCACCAGCGACGTGGTGGAGGGTGCCCTGCTCTCGGAAGGGCTCGGAAACAGCGAAGGTGAGGCGTTCACCATCGAAGCCGCATTCAAAGCCCGGCGGCGGTAGCTGTTCGGAACGTGCAGGCGGCCAACGCTTGCTCGGCGTGGTCGTTTACGGAATATGCCTACCCTGACCGTCGGACCCGTGATCGGTAAAGTGACGGCCACCACCGCCCGCGTGCTGGTGGAGGTTGACACCGAGGCCGAAGTAACCCTCACGCTGCGGAGCGATGCCTCGGCCCCTCACCGGATCACGCAACGCTTGCCCGCCGACCGCCCCCAGGTTTTTTCCTTCGAAAATCTGCGGCCCGCCGCGACCTACGACCTGCGCGTGGAGGGAGCCGCCGGGAGCCCACCCGCCCGGGTGCGTACGCCCGCCGTGCATCCCGAGCGCTTCACGCACGGGGTGGTCAGTTGCAACCAGCCGCAGCACCGCGACGGCACCGACCTCTGGCAAACCCTCTACGACAACTTTGTGCGCCCCGACGGCCTCGACGCCCTCTTTCACGTGGGTGACCAGGTGTACGCCGACGGAGTCTACGAGTGGTGTTACCGGAAATACTGCCGGAGCAACGGCGGCTCGCGTGCACTGGCCGAGACCTGCCGGGCGGCCTACCGCGACGTGTACCGCCGCACGTGGCAACACCCCGGCACGCGGGCGGTGCTGGCCAACGTGCCCAACCTGATGATCTGGGACGACCACGAGGTGCACGACGGCTGGAGCTACCAGCCCGAGCGGCGCGCCGACGACGTGCCCGCCCGCTTCGTGCGGCGGCAGGCGCGGCGAGTCTACCGCGAGTACCAGCGCCAACTGTGGGACGCGCAGCCGCTCACCGACACCGGTGGGTTCGAGCACCACCACCACACCTGGGGCGAGGTGGGCGCGCTGTTCGTCGACCAGCGGGGCGGGCGCACGTTTCACTACGACCCGGAGTACCCGTTTCTGGGGAAGCAGCAGTGGGAAGACCTCGACGCCGCGCTGGGGCCGGGCGGCACCTACGAGTCGGTACGGGCGCTGGTGGTGGTGACAACGGTGCCGCTGGCGTTCATCGCCGCCGAGCTGCAACCGCTGGCCCGCCGGTTTGCCGACGACCTCCAGGACCACTGGTCGGGGCCGGAGCAGCGCCGCGACCAGACGCGCCTGATCCGCTTGCTGCGGGCGTGGAAGGCACAGGGCGCGCGTGAGGTGTTCGTGGTGGGGGGCGACGTGCACACCGGCGGCCACTCGCGCATCGTGCTCGACGGCGAGGAGGTTTGTCGCCAACTGGTCAGCAGCCCGATCACCCACCCGCCGATGTCGCCGCTATTCTACTGCCTCCTGCAAGGCGCTTTCCTGGGGCAGCGGGTTTTGCCCTTCAACAAACGCTTTCGCCACGGCCTGTTCCGCCGCCGCCGCAACTTCGGGGTGGTGCAGTGGTCGCTGCCGCCCGGCCGCACGCCGCGCGCCCAAGCAGGACTGGTGTTTGCCGAGCGGTAGGGCCTCACGTGCGGAGTTGCGCGCGCACGGCTGCCACCTCGGCCGACACGTCCATACGCTCCGCCAAGCTCTCCAGGCGGGTCAGTAGCTTTCGTAGAAACCTCTGGTGCGCCTCGCCCTCGGGGCGGAAGGGGCGGTGGTCCAGCGCCCGGCGCAATTCGGTCCAGTCGGCGGCGAACCGGCGGGCCGCCTCGCTCAGGTAAACGCGGTCGAACTGCTCCCAGAGGTACGCCTCGGCCGTGGGGGTAGGGTGGACCAAGTCGGCCCCGTAGAAGCGGTAGTCGCGCAGGTCGTCGACCATCAGCTCGTACGAGGGAAAGTAGTGGACGCCCGGCAGCGACGCGGCCAACGTGTGCGCGGCCAGCCGGAGCGTGGCCTTGCTCACCCCGTTCTCGGGCAGCCCGTCGCGCACGTGGCGTACCGGGCTCACCGTCAGCACCACCCGCAGCTCCGGGCTCACCCGCCGCAGGGCGTTCAGAACGCGGCGGGCGTCGTCCACGACGGCGTCTACCGGCGTCAGCACCTTCTCGAAGTCAGCGCTCGGCTCCCGGTGGCAGTTGGCGACCAGCTCGCCGTCGGCCCTCCGCCGGTAGCCCCAGGCCGTGCCCCAAGTGAGCAGCAGCACGCGCCGCGTCGGCAGATCCCTACCCACGTCGCGCAGCGTGCGGGCGAGGCGCACGGCCAACTCATCGCGCGTATCGGCGTGGTGCTCGGAGTGAAAGTGGCGGTGTACCCAGCAGTCGTCGCGGTGCAGGTAGCCCGCTTCGGTGGGTGGCGTGCCGGTCGCCGCCGCGCGCAGCAGGCGGTGCAGTGCCAACGGGTGGTAGATCACGCCGAATGGGTTCACCGTCGCCGGAAACTTCAGGTCGGCCAGCCGCTGCCCCATCCGGTCGGCAAAGCACGAGCCGACCGACAGGATGCCGTCGTCGGGACCGATACTGAAGTCGGCGGTAGGAACGCGAAGTTCGGTGCGGAGGGGCTGCATGGGGCGGGGCCTGCTGATGGGGCAGCGGCAATTTACGAGCACCACGGACACACCTCTCGCGCCGCTCCGCACGAAGGTGAGTATCTTACTGCAAATCTCATTACCGTGACTTGGATGGACCGACGACACTTTATTCGTACGGGGGCGCTGGCTACGGCGGCGCTGAGCCTCGGCGCGTGTACGAACCAGCCCCACAAGCCGGAGCTGGGCGTGATTCTCAATACGCTCCGGAAGGAGATGCGCGTCGCCCCCCGGGCAACCCTACGGCGCGTGCGGGCGTTGGGCTACCGCTACGTCGAGTGGAGCGACACCTTCGGGCTGCCGCGCCGTACCTTGTCCGACATGGTGCGCGAGGCCGATCTGTTGCCTGTGGCGGGCGGCGGCGTAATGGTTGACATGCGCGGCGACGGCCTGAACGCCTACATCGAGCAGGCGCAGGCCGACGGCAAAGCGTACGTGGTCTGTTACTGGCCCTGGATGGACGAGGGCCACGGGAAGAAGCTGGACGACGGCCGCCGCCTGGCCGAGACGCTCAACCAGATGGGCGAACGCTGCCGCGCGGCGGGGCTACGCTTCGCCATGCATAACCACGACAAGGAGTTTGCGCGCGACGGCGGGCAGACGGTCTACGACGCCATCCTCGAAGGGACAGACCCGGCGCTGGTCACGATGGAGATGGACACCTACTGGGTGGCGCGCGGCGGGGCCGACCCGGTCGATTACCTGCGGCGCTACCCCGGGCGGTTCGAACTGATGCACGCCAAGGACATGGCGCGGGGGGCGGCACGCGACAAAGCCTCCGTCGGCACGGGCGTACTCGACTTCGCCGCCGTCGTGAAGCTGTCCGAGCGGGCCGGGCTGCGTTACGCCATCGTTGAACACGACGGTGCCGACGACCCCTTGGCGAGCATCACGCGGAGCGCCACTTACCTGAAAACGATACTTTAGGAAGGCGGCAGGGCAGCGGCAAAGCCCTCTAGGACCGGCGATGGTTGGGAAACCGAGGTCTAGGTGCCGGTGACTACACGGTCATGCCGCCGTCGACGGCGAACTGCCCGCCGGTCACGAAAGCGCTCTCGTCGGAGGCGAGGAAGAGCGTGATCTGGGCGACCTCCTCGTTGGTGCCGTAGCGACCCAGCGGAATGGCGGCGGCAAACTGCTGCCGGGCGGCGGCGGCCTGGCCGGGTGCGAAGCCTTCTTCCAACTGCCGCATCATTGGGTTGTCGATGGGTGAGGGGTGGATGGTGTTAACGCGAATCT
>JBARYS010000465.1:0-3887 GCA_049648155.1 Catalinimonas sp.
AAAGTGACCTGATTCCGGAACTTTTGTCCTAAAAACCTCCTGACGCACAGGAGGCCCCGTTTGCGCCGAGAAGACGCTTTATCAACCCAACCCGAGCGACCGCTTGGTTTTGAAAACCGGCCTTTTACATTTGCGCCGCTTCATTTATCCCCTTTCCGCATAGCATCATGTACTGGACTCTTGAATTAGCTTCCTATCTGGAAGACGCCCCCTGGCCCGCCACGAAAGACGAACTGGTGGACTTTTCCCTACGTACGGGCGCACCGATGGAGGTGGCCGAGAACCTTTCGGAGCTCGAAGACGACGGCCAGCCCTACGAGAGCATCGAAGAGATTTGGCCTGACTACCCTACTAAAGACGATTTCCTCTTCAACGAAGACGAGTATTAGGCTTGTTCGCTCGCTCCCGACCTACTGAACGAGTCTATTGAGCGCGCACCGCCGAGCAACGCTTCGGCCCAGCGCAGGTCTTCGGGCGTGGTGACCTTCAGATTGTCGTATGCCCCCTCGTAGAGGAAGACGTTCGCCCCGGCCGCTTCGGCTACGCCCGCGCAGTCGGTGAACTGATCGTGCGACACTTGTTCGTAGGCCGCCCGGATCAGGCCAATCTTGAAAATTTGTGGTGTCTGTACCAGACGGTAAAGGCTGCGCTCCACGGCGCGGCTTTTTTGTTCGTCGCCCTCACGGATCGAGTCTTTCAGAGCCACGGACGCCACCGCGCTGCCCCGCTCGGCCGCCAGCGCGAAGCCCCGGTCCAGCAGCGGCCCCGTCACCATCGGCCGCACGCCGTCATGGACGGCAACCAACCCTGTGTCGTTGGGCAGGTGGCGCAGCCCGCTCCGCACGGATTCAAAGCGCGTCTCGCCGCCCGCCACCACCGCGTGGGGTACCCGGCAATCGTATTGCGCCGCCAGCGCCTTCCAGGTGGTAATCTGACCGGCGGGCAGTACCAGCACCAACGAGACCGAAGGCGCGGCGCGGTGCCAGCGTTCTAGGGTGTGTATCAGCAGAGGACGCCCCGCCAGCACCAGAAACTGTTTGGGCACCTCGGCTCCCATGCGCCGCCCGCTGCCGCCCGCCACGATTACCGCCCACCTGGAGACTTCTGAGGACATAAAACTTTGTGAATACCAAAGAGAGACACTAAAATAACGGCCAAAGTAAAACCCCGGAAGAGCACTCTCCCGGGGTTTAAATAGCTGAATAACGGTCTCTGCTAGATGATCAGCATGGCGTCGCCGTAGCTGAAGCAGCGGTACTTGTCTTTGATGGCGATCTGGTAGGCTTCCATGATGAGGTCATAGCCACCGAAGGCCGCGGCCGTCATCAGCAGCGTCGACTGCGGCAGCTGCATGTTGGTGATGATGGCGTTGACGATCTTAAAATCGTAGGGTGGGAAGATGAAGCGGTCGGTCCATCCGGCGTTGGTCTTAAGCATGTTGCTGGCCGACACCGACGACTCAAGCGCGCGCGCGGCCGTGGTGCCGATGGCGCAGACGCGCTTCTTCTTAGTCAGGGCGCGGTTGACGACTTCGACGGCACGCTCGTTGACCTCGAAGTTCTCGGAGTCGGTCTTGTGCTTGGTCAGGTCCTCGACATCGACCTTGCGGAACGTGCCCAGGCCGATGTGCAGCGTGATCGTCGCCAGATCGATGCCTTTGATCTCCAGCCGCTTCACCAGTTGCGGGGTGAAGTGCAACGCGGCGGTCGGTGCGGCCACGGCCCCCTTCTTGGTGGCGAAGATGCTCTGATAGCGCTCGCGGTCCTCCTTCGTAACGTCGCGGTCGATGTAATCCTTTAACAAGGGCGTCTCGCCCAGCACGTCGATCATCTTCTCGAACTCTTCCTGCGTGCCGTCGAACAAAAAGCGGATCGTGCGGCCGCGCGAGGTGGTGTTGTCGATCACCTCAGCCACCAGTTCGCCCTCGCCGAAGTAGAGCTTGTTGCCCACGCGGATCTTACGGGCGGGGTCCACCAGCACGTCCCAGAGATGTGCGTTCGAATTGAGTTCGCGCAGCAAAAACACCTCGATGCGCGCGCCGGTCTTCTCCTTACGGCCGTAGAGGCGGGCGGGGAAGACCATCGTATCGTTGACCACAAACGAGTCGCCCTCGTCGAAGTAGTCGAGCACGTCCGTAAACAGCTTGTGTTCTATCTCACCGGTGTCTCGATGGACGACCATCAGACGCGAGTCGTCGCGGTTGGGAAGGGGGTGCTGGGCGATCAGCTCGGGCGGCAGTTCGAACTTGAACTGCGAGAGCTTCATGCGGACGAGACCGGGATTAAGTACAGGCAAAACGGTAAGCGGAGGGTAAGGTGAGAGATGAGACCAACCAACGCAACGCTCTTGCGCCAAGCCGAGTTTCATTCGTGGCGACCGTTTATCACGACCGCCGCCGACGGCCCCACCGGAGGGTGTATTTTTGGGGGAAGACCGCAGACTGAGGAATGGAGACGGAAGACCGCCGCCGACCGCTGGTGATCGACCGCCGACCATCGCAGAAAAGGCGTACGACAGTTATCTTCCGACCTCGGTTCTCAGTCTGCCAGCTTCGGTCCTGGGTCCTTTGGCTTCGGTCCTTACCATCTCTCCATCTCATGCTCGCCATCAAGCTTTTTTTCGAGAGTCTGCGCTTCGCGACGGGGGCGTTGCGCTCCAACCTGCTGCGGACTACGCTGTCGCTGCTCGGTGTGACCATCGGTATCTTTTCGATCATCGCCGTGCTGACGTTGGTCGACTCGCTCGAACGGGGTGTGCGCGACAGCGTCTCTTTCATCGGCGAGGACGTGATCTACGTGCAGAAGTGGCCCTGGTCGTTCGGCCCCAACTACCCGTGGTGGAAGTACATGAACCGCCCCGAGGTGAGCGCGCGCGACTACGAGCGGCTGGAAGGAAATATTACCGAAGACGCCGGGCTGGCCGTGTTCGCCGACCGGGGCGGGCAGACGGTCAAGTACCGCAACAACAGCGTCGGCGACGTGCGGCTGGTGGGCGTGACCTACGAGTACAATCAGACGACGAACGTGCCCATCGAAGAGGGGCGCTACTTTACCTATCAGGAGGCCGAGCGGGGCCGCCCGGCGGCGGTGATCGGGGCGCAGGTCGCCGAGGTGCTCTTCAACCGGGCCGACCCGCTGGGGCGCGAGGTGAAGATACGCAACCTGCCCTACGTGGTGATCGGCGTGATGGAGCGGCAGGGGGCCAACCTGCTGGGCGCGCCGAGCGTCGACAACAACGTGCTGATTCCCTATCCGACCTACGCCCGCTACCTGACCTCGTCGGGCTTCGGCGGGGCCACCATCGTCGCCAAGGGGCGCGAAGACGACGAGGGCATGGTCGAACTGGAGGGCGAGTTGCGCGGCCTGATGCGGGCGTCGCGTGGCCTGAAGCCCCGCCAGGAGGACAACTTCGCCCTGAACCGCCCCGAGCTACTGGCCCGCCAGATCGACGGTATCTTCGCCACGCTGACGGTGGCCGGGTGGTTCATCGGCGGCTTCGCCATGCTGGTGGGCGGCTTTGGCATCGCCAACATCATGTTCGTGTCGGTGCGCGAGCGGACAAACCAGATCGGCATCCAGAAGGCGCTCGGCGCGAAGAACTACTTCATCCTCTTTCAGTTCCTGTTCGAAGCGGTGCTGTTGAGCCTGATCGGCGGCGGTGCGGGATTATTCATGGTCTTCCTGCTCACTTTCGCGCCCTTTTTCGGCACGCTGGAGGTCTCCATGTCGGCGGGCAACATCACGATGGGGCTGGCCGTCTCATCGCTGATCGGCCTGCTGGCGGGCGTGGTGCCGGCCGCCTCGGCCGCGCGCATGGACCCCGTCGAGGCGATTCGCGCCGCGTAGAGCCGGTCGGCGGCGGTCGGAAGATAGAATCCTGAGGACCGA
>JBARYS010000466.1:0-3621 GCA_049648155.1 Catalinimonas sp.
GTTGCCGATCGAGTGCCAGAAGAACAGGATGCGGTGCGGCCGCCCGCCCATGAACCGCGAGCCGTACACCACGTCGGCCACCCCTTCCACCCTCGGCCGCAGCAGCAGGTTGTATTCTCTCGGGTCGTACTCCAGATCGGCGTCCTGGATCAGGATCAGGTCGCCGGTCGCCTCCCGGATGCCCGTGTGCAGCGCCGCCCCCTTCCCCAGGTTCACCCCGTGGCGGTAGTAGCGCAGGTCCAGTTCGGGGTGCTGATGCTGGTAGCGTCGCACGGCCCCCTCCGTGTCGTCGGTCGAGTGGTCGTTAACCACGATTACCTCTTTGGTCAGGTCGCCCACCAACTCGACGGCCCGCACTTTGTCGAGGATCAGGTGGAGGGTGCGCGCCTCGTTGTAGGCCGGAATGATGACCGAAAGCTTACTAAACGCCAGGTCTGACGGGAGAGGTTGATTCATCCTTTGAATACCAGCAGTTTCTTCGCGAAGAAGTTGAACACCGACGCCCCGCCGATGGCCATAATCTTACTGATACGGTAGTCGATGGAAAGCACGCCCTCCACCAGCAGCCAGAAGATGCCTTGGTTGACGGCAAAAGCCATCAGCGAGACGCTCAGGAAGTAGACCAACTCGCGGCGCTTCGAGTAGCGGCCCGTCTCGAAGACCCACCGGCGGCTGATGACGTAGTTGAGCAGCACGGCCGCCGTGAAGGCGAACGGGTTGGCCACCAGCGGGTCGACGTGCAGCACTTCGACCATGGCGATGAGTAGACTGAACTCGAGCAGGGCGCAGATGCCGCCGGCGATGACGAAGAACACCACCTGCGTGAAAGAGGAGCGGAGGGGGGTGGAAGGCACGTGGGCAAGGTTTAAGGGGTCGTAAAGGTATATCCCTCACCAGCGTAATCCAAACGTGACCGCCCGGTGTCCGGAGCGCAACTATTGGACGGCTGTCTGACATCCTCTGGAGTGCGTATGGCGAGCCCTTCACGAAGGACTTCGAGAAACCCGCCAGGAACGTTACTCGACCAATCCGCGCTCAATCATCATCGTCGTCCCGGTAGCCGACCGTAGCGGAGACGCCCGAGCGGTTTATGGGCAAACGCTTCTTCAGATGACTCAACCAGAACAGATGTGCCGTTTGTGGTCCGCATTCGCGCCGGTGGGTCTACGGACACCTCGCAGACGCACGTAAAGATCAGTGAGCTGGTCGCGCCTGTTTCGCAGGCAGCCGGGCGCTGACGATCGGGCGACGGTGAAGCGAGGTGCAGAAAATCGGACGAAAAACGTAAGGCGTAAAGCGCAGTCCTTCTTTCGAGATGGACTCGACCGGCTACAAACCTCACTACTGTTGCACCGAAACGCTGACCTCGATAGCGCATTAGCACTTTTGTCGTGTGCTTAGGTGAATTACAATAAATCAGCGGCGAAGGGGCCTCACAAACGCTCGGCGTGCTGAATCACGGCCCGCCCTTCGATCACTCTTTTGTTGCGTTCGCCCACCACCCAGGTTTCAACCACGGCGCGGTGCCGGGCGCGGTCCACCTCCACCACCTCGACGTGCGCGGTGTAGTCGGTGTCGACGTACATGGGCCGTTTGAAGGCGAGGGTCTGCTCTAGGTAGATCGTGCCCGACCCCGGGAAGAGGGTACCGAGGATTTTAGAGAAGATGCTCGCCCCCAGGAAGCCGTGTATAATGGGTTGTTTGAAGGGCGTGTCGGCGGCGTAGTCCGCGTCGAGATGCAGCGGGTTGTCGTCGCCGGTCACCTCGGCAAAGCGCGCCACGTCGGCCTGTGCGTAGCGTACGGGGTGGGTCCAGACGTCGCCGGGTTGGATCAGGTCTGCCATGCGGGCAAGTTACTTCATCGTGTAAGTCTGCCCCCTCAGCGGCCTGCCGAAGCGATATTGAAACCATCCTTCCAATTCGGGGTTTCCGTAAGCATTCGGGCGGGTTCGCGCGCGTCCGCCGTGGGTGGCCGCCCCGCGCCCGCTACCTTCCCGCTTTTTCAGAACAACCTTTTGCTATGTCTTTGTCTCGGGTGCTGATGCTGGGGGCCGTGCTGCTGGTCCTGGTGCTGCTCGATTGGTACGTGTTGGGAACGGTGCGCCACTGGGCGCAGGGCGGCGGGGGCTTCCGCCGCGCGGTGTGGGGCGTCGTGCTCGGGCTGACGGTACTCTCGGCGGTGAGCTTGGTCGCGATGCTGGTGGCCCCGATGGCGATAGCGCCCACAGTGCGCAACTTTCTGATCACGTTCATCGTGGCCAACTTCTTCATTAAGCTCTTCGTGGCGCTCTTCCTGCTGATCGACGACCTGGTGCGCCTCGGCCGCTGGGCGTGGCACAAGCTTCAACCCGACCGCAGTGCGCCGGCGGGCGGCGAGGCCATTCCCCGCTCGGAGTTTCTGGTGCGCACCGCCCTGGTGGCGGGGGCCGTGCCGCTGGTGGGCTTCTCGTGGGGCATCCTGTCGGGTGCGCACGACTACCGTTTGCGGCGGCACCGCATCGTGCTGCCCAACCTGCCCCGTGCGTTCGAGGGGGTGCGCGTGGCGCAGCTCTCCGACATCCACTCGGGTAGCTTCTTCAACAAAACAGCGGTGCGCGGGGGCATCGAGATGCTGCTGGGCGAGCGGCCCGACGTGGTACTCTTCACGGGCGACATCGTGAACAACCGCGCCGACGAGATGCGCGAATATCAGGACGTGTTCGCCAAGGTGAAGGCCCCGCTGGGGGTCTACTCGGTGTTCGGCAACCACGACTACGGCGACTACGTGCAGTGGGAATCGGAGGCGGCCAAGCGGCAGAACCTCGCCGACCTGGCGCAGGTGCACCAACAGATGGGCTGGGACCTGCTGCGCGACGAGCACCGGCTGCTAGAGGTCGACGGCGAGAGCATCGCCGTGCTGGGCATCGAGAACTGGGGCGCGAAGGGGCGCTTCCCGAAGTACGGCGACCTGGCGAAGGCACGCAGCGGCGCGGCCGAGCAGCCCATTAAGATTCTCATGTCGCACGACCCGAGTCACTGGGACGCGCAGGTGCGCCCCGAGTTTCCGGACGTCGACCTGATGCTGTCGGGCCACACGCACGGCATGCAGTTCGGCGTGGACAGCAAGTACCTGAAGTGGAGCCCAGTGCAGTACATGTACGAGCAGTGGGCGGGCCTCTATCAAAAGGGCCCCCAGCAACTGTACGTGAACCGGGGCTTCGGATACTTGGGCTACCCCGGCCGCTTGGGAATGCTGCCCGAAATCACCATCCTGGAGCTGACGCGCGGCTGACCTTGCGCGATTCGGTCGAAACCCCCGCCTTTGCACTCCCAATCGGCATGGTCCCGTAGTTCAATTGGATAGAATGTCAGATTCCGGTTCTGAAGGTTGGAGCGGGGCGGCCCGGCCGTTCGAGTCCTCCCGGGATCACTTAAAACGCCCTCTGCTGCACGTAGGGGGCGTTTTGTGTTGAGACGTTGACGTTTCGTTCTAGACCACATTTACCTTACCCTTGCACTCCCAATCGGCACGGTCCCGTAGTTCAATTGGATAGAATGTCAGATTCCGGTTCTGAAGGTTGGAGCGGGGCGGCCCGGCCGTTCGAGTCCTCCCGGGATCACTTAAAACGCCCTCTGCTGCAC
>JBARYS010000467.1:0-2199 GCA_049648155.1 Catalinimonas sp.
GGTAGGTGTAGTCTTCACGGCGCTCCACCCGCGACACGTCGCCCATCCGCAGGTGCACGAGGCCGTCGCGTAGAAGCGCCTCGTGCGGACCGTCGGCGGCCAGGAAGCGCGCACGCCCCTCGAACACCCCCAGGGCGGCCGCAAAGGCCACCGCGCAGCGCGCGCCGTTCCCGCAGAAGGTCGCCCCGCTGCCGTCGGCGTTGTAGTAGACCATTTCGAAGTCGAAGTCCGCGTGCATCCGCAGCAGAATCAGGCCGTCGGCCCCTACGCCGAAGCGCCGGTGGCAGAGGTGCGCGACCTGCTCGGCCGTCGGATGCACGCGCCCCGCCCGGTCGTCGATCATCACGAAGTCATTGCCGGTGCCGTGGTACTTCGTGAACGACTGGTTGCCGGGTTGCTGGTTTGCCGGTTTGCCGGGTTGGGCGAGCGCCGAGCCATCGAATCGTTGCATTGGTTGAGTGCTGAGTTGTCGGATAAGCTTTAAGCTCCGGCCACCGAGCGTCCAAATTCATTGAGGCGCGCCGGCCCATACGCGTCAGCCAATCCAGAAACCCGACAACCCGGAAACTCACCCGTCAATAATCCGTCTGCGCGGGGTGTTTGGCTTCTCGCTCCACCGGCAGGTTGACCGGGTTGCGGTGCGAGGGGCGGATGATGAGGCGCACGCCGCGGTCGTAGGTGAAGTAGTTGTAGGTCCAGTTCGTGAGCGTGACGATCTTGCTGCGGAAGCCCACCAGGAAGATCAGGTGGATGCCCATCCAAGAGATCCACGCCGGGAAGCCCCCCAGGTGGATATTGAACGGCAAATCGGCCACGGCGCGGTTGCGGCCCACGGTGGCCATGTAGCCTTTGTCGACGTATTTGAACGGGCGCAGCGGCTGGCCGCGCAACATGCGGTTCAGGTTCTTGGCCAGGTGCTTACCCTGCTGGATCGCCACCGGTGCGAGCTGTGGGTGTCCCTTGGCCCACTTCTCCGACGTCATGGCGGCAATGTCGCCCAGCGCGTAGATGTTGCCGTAGCCCTGCACACGGTTGTAGCGGTCCACCCGCAGGCGGTTGCCCTTCTCGACGGCCTTTTCGCTCATGCCCTCCACCAGGTTGCCCTCTACGCCGGCGGCCCACACCACCGTCTTGGCCTTGATCTCTTCGCCGCCCTTAAGGAGCACCACGTCGCCGTCGTAGCTCTCGACCATCTGTTCGAGCATCAGCTTGACGTCGAACTTCTTCAGATACTCCTTCGCCTTGCGGCCGGCGTAGTCCGACATGCCGTTGAGCAGCCGTCCGGTGCCCTCCACCAAGTAGATATTCATCTGGTCAAGGTTCAGCTCGTCGTAGTCGTTGGGCAGCACGTGCTGCTTAAGCTCGCCGAACGCCCCGGCCATCTCGACGCCCGTGGGGCCGCCGCCCACGAAGACGAAGTTGAGCAGCGCCTGCCGCTCTTCGCCCTCCGAGAGCACCGCCTTTTCGAGGCACTGCAACATGTGGCTGCGGAGGTTGAGCGCCTGCGGCACCTGCTTAAGTGGAAAGGCCTTCTTGAACTTCTCGTCCTGCCCGAAGTAGTTGGTTCGTGTGCCGTTGGCGATCACCAGCAGGTCGTAGTCGAGCGGCCCGAGTGAGGTGATGACCTGGTTCTTTTCCGGCACGATCCGGTCGGCGGTGCCGAGGCGGAAGTAAAAGTCGGGCGCGGGCTCAAAGAGCTGTCGCAGCGGCCCGGCAATGGCGTCCGGCTCCAGGCCGGCGGTGGCTACCTGGTAGAGCAGCGGCTGGAAGGTGTGGTAGTTGTGACGGTCGAAGAGCACCACCTGAAAGCGGTCCATGTCGAGCTGCCGCAGAAAGTTGATGCCCGCGAAGCCGCCGCCGATCACCACCACGCGCGGCTTAGGCGAATCCGGAATGTTGAGGTCAACCGACTTGCCGTAGCGGTTGGAGGGGAAGAAAATATCTTCTTCGGGGGCCGGGGCCAGGGTTCCGTTCGTGTTCATGGCGAAAAGTTGTGAGTGCCCGCCGGGCCGGCGGGGCAGACGAGGTAAAAAGCGTTTTTGGTTTGTGAGTGAACAGCGACCGGTGGCGGGCGGCGGTAGGGGCGTGAAGCCGGCTACTCATCTAGAAACCGGCTTCGGTGGCGAAAGTTACGCCTACTCCGCCACCGGCACCTCGACGATCAGCTGCCGCTCGCTCGGATAAAGCTCGAACGACGAT
>JBARYS010000468.1:0-1923 GCA_049648155.1 Catalinimonas sp.
AGTAGATTTCGTGAATCAAAATATAGATTTTTGCATCAGACGCAGTAATTTTTTAAGTTGATAGCACGGGGCCGCCCGCGCGGCGCTATCGATGAGAAAAATTATGAAGTATGATGCGAAAAGATAATTGTGAGGCGCGGAAGATACTTTTTAGACAAGCTCTTATGGTCCAGCTCGTCGTAAGCGGCCATCTCGACCAGCGCCAAGTCCGGCTCCGGCTGGTCGTGTCGGCTCATCTCGGCCGGATTTTGTACGCTCACGAAGTACCGGTTCTGCCGGCTGAGCAAGCGATTCAAAACCATCACTGCCTGCGTGTGGGGTGGGGCGGCGGGTGACACGGCAATAATCTGTCCATCGATGAGTTCGAAGCGCCGGTCGGGTGGGAACACGCCCGCCTCGCCCATACGGCGGAACTCTTCGACGGTAAACAGATGAACGGCGGGCAGCGTGGACATAATCGTAAAATACCACTCTCAGAGAAACTACGGACGCACCAGCCGCCGGGTCAGCGTGGTGTTGCCGACGCGCAGCCGGGCCACGTACAGCCCGGCGGGCAGGTTGGCGGCGTCGAACGCCACCCGCCGCTCGACGTCGGCCGGCAACAGGGCCTCTTCCAGGAGCGTCGTCACGGTGCGGCCGGCGGCGTCGAAGATGCGCAGCGTCACCGGGCGGGACACGGCGGGCTGAATTCGGAAGGTGAACGTGGCCGATGGGTTGGGGCTGACCTCGAAGACGGCCGCCGTCGGGCCGTCGGTCCCGGTCGGTGCGAGTTGCACGAGGCGGTAGACCTTGCCGCTGCCCGCGTGGTTGAGCACGTACAGCTCGCCCGCCGCGTCGAGGCCGAACGACGAGAGGCGGCCGTCGCGCTCGCGCAGCAGGAGCTCGTTGGTCGGGTTACCCGAGGCGTCGGACAGCGCCCAGATGCGTCCGCTCACGTAGTCGCCGTACACGTAGGTGCCACGCAGGGCGGGCATGTCTGCTCCTCGGTAGACCACGCCGCCCGTGATCGAAACGTCGCCTGCGTCGTGCGCATAGGTCCAGACGGGCAGCTTAAGGCCGGTCTGGTCGCATTCGGTGGGGTTGAAGCAGGCGTCGCCCTCCATGATGCGCCAGCCCAGGTTGTCGCCGCGCCCCACGATGCTGATCTCTTCGAGCTCGTTCTGCCCCACGTCGCCGACCCAGAGGCTGTCGGTGAGCGGGTCGAGATAAACGCGCCAGGGGTTCCGCAGCCCCCAGGCGTAGATCTCCTCGCGGAAGCCCTCCCCGTTGCCGACGAGCGGGTTGTCCAGCGGAATGGCGTAGGCAAGCCCCCCGGCCGTCTGGTCCACGTCGATGCGCAGCACTTTGCCCAGCAGCGTGGTGCGGTCTTGCCCGGCGTTGATCGGGTCGCCGCCGCTGCCGCCGTCGCCGGTAGGGATGTAGAGCAGGCCGTCGTTGCCGAAGGTCAGGTCACCCGCGTTGTGGTTCTGGAAGGGCTGATCGATCTCCATGAGTACCAGCTCCGACGTGGGGTCGGCGGCCGTATCATTCAGCAGGCGAAAACGGCTCACGCGCGTGCTGCGTCCGCCGCCGGTCGGGTTCGGCGCTACGTAGTTGACGTAGCAGTAGGCGCTGTCGGGGTACGCCGGGTGAAACACCAGCCCCAGCAACCCTTGCTCGCCGCCGAACCGGACGCGGTCGCGCAGATCGAGAAAAGGAGTCGTCGCGGTGGCCGCCGGGTTGTTCGGCATCGTTACGACGTTGCCCTGCTGCTGCACCACGAACAAGCGCTCGACGGGGCCGGTCGTGGTGATGTCGACGCGCGACACGAAGTCGACGGGCAGGTCGAACGTCAGCCGGGGGAAGGCGTCGCGCAGGGCGTAGTCGAAATCCTGCGCCCGCCCCGTACAGGCGAGCAGGGCAACGAAGAGAAGCAGTACGGTG
>JBARYS010000469.1:0-11368 GCA_049648155.1 Catalinimonas sp.
ACCCGAGAGTGAGCTTTCGGCAGGATATGGTTCGCGAGCTGATCGTTGAAGATGGAAGGATCAAAGGCGTAAAAACCACGCAGGGGAGTAACTTTTACAGCAAGTCGGTGGTGCTTACCAACGGAACGTTTCTCAACGGAACCATCCACGTGGGCGACCGGCAGATGGGCGGTGGTAGGATGGGGGAGAGCAAGTCAGTTGGCATCACGGAGCAATTGGTCAGTTTAGGGTTCCACGCCAGTCGAATGAAAACGGGCACTCCGCCGCGTGTGGACGGTCGGAGTATCGATTACAGTGTGCTCGAAGAGCAGAAAGGCGATGAAGAACCAAGCAAGTTCTCGTATTCAACCGAGACGAAGCCGCTACAGAGACAACTGAGTTGTCATATTACCTATACTTGTAAGGAGGTACACGATACCTTGCGGGAAGGCTTCCACCTCTCGCCGATGTTCAACGGGCGCATCCGTGGCATCGGACCGCGCTATTGCCCTTCCATCGAAGATAAGATCGAGCGCTTCGCCGAAAAAGATCGCCACCAACTGTTCGTTGAGCCGGAAGGATGGGAGACGATCGAGGTGTACGTGAACGGCTTTTCTACCTCGCTTCCGGAAGAGACGCAGATCAAAGCGCTTCGCAAGGTACCCGGTTTTAGACGTGCGAAGCTATTTCGGCCCGGTTACGCCATTGAGTACGATTTTTTCCCACCCACCCAACTCAAGCTGAGTTTGGAAACGCGGGGGGTAGCGGGCCTCTTTTTCGCTGGGCAGATCAACGGGACGACCGGATACGAAGAGGCAGCGTGCCAAGGATTGATGGCGGGAATCAATGCCTACCAGTATGTTAAGGAAGAAGCGCCTGTGATCATTGGCCGCGATGAAGGCTACATCGGCGTACTTATCGACGATCTGGTAAGCAAGGGGACCGATGAACCCTACCGGATGTTTACCTCCCGGGCCGAGTACCGGACCCTACTGCGGCAAGACAATGCTGACCTGCGCCTGACCGAAAAGGGATACCAGCTCGGGATAGCAACCGAAGAGCGTTGGCAACGAGTTGTCGACAAGAAAACCTCCGTTGAAGCCTGTAAAGACGCTTTTCGTGATTTCAAGTTTCGACCCGAAGAGATCAATCCGATCCTTGACACGGCCAAGAGCAGCTCCGTGAAGGAACGAACCGCCGCCGTATCCCTGCTGAAGAGGCCACACGTAGACCTGAGCGTGCTCAGCAAACTCGATTCGTTCGCGGCGGCAATGGAGCAGTATAGCCCCGAAGTGCTCGAACAAGCCGTTATTCAACTGAAATACGACAGCTATATCCGTAAGGAGCAAGAGCTGGCGAAACGTACGCGAGACCTCGATGGCCTGAAGATTCCAGACAATCTCGATTATTACGCCATCAAAGCGTTGTCGAACGAAGCTAAGGAGAAGCTATCCGACCGTCGTCCGACGAATCTGGGGCAAGCAGGGCGCATCAGCGGTATCAAACCGACCGACATTTCCATTCTAATGGTGTACCTAAACCGATGATAGCAGCCGTAGCAACTTGTCCGGTCTGCGGGGGTAGTCACGCGGTCGACTATCTCCAATGTCAGGATCACTTGACGTCGGGAGAAGTTTTTTCCTTGAGAAAGTGTCTCACGTGTACGCACGTGTGGACCACACCGCACCCTTCCCCGGAAGAGATCGGTCGTTACTATGAGTCCGACGCATACATTTCGCACTCAGACACCAACAAAGGGCTTTTCAACCGGGCGTATCATACGGTCCGGCAGCTAGCGTTGAAGCAGAAGTATGACTACGTGCGCACATTCACGTCAGGGCAATATCTCTTGGACATCGGCTGCGGCACGGGATACTTTCTCTCTCATTTCGTCGAGCAAGGGAACACCGGCATGGGTGTCGAACCTGACCAAGTGGCCCGACAGGCGGCGGCAGACCGGTCGAGAAGTGTGGTGCACGAAACCCTCGAAGGGGTAGGGGGGACGTTTGACCTGGCCACAATGTGGCACGTGTTGGAACACGATCATCAGCCTGCGGTGACGCTACGACGCATTCATAACATCTTGTGCGAAGATGGATTATTGTTCATCGCTGTTCCGAATCATCACAGTTACGACGCCGTCTACTACCAACGTTACTGGGCCGCATACGATGTTCCCCGGCATCTGCACCATTTCAGTCGTAATTCTCTAAACCGACTGGCGCATGAGAGTGGCTTTGAGCGCGTAGGTCAGAAGGGAATGGTGTTTGATTCTTTCTACGTGTCGATGCTGAGTCAGCAGTATATAGGCAACGGCGGTATGATTCACGGAGCCCTGCGCGGACTGATTTCTAACTTGAAAGCCGGCCGCAGCGGTGAGTATTCGAGCTTGATTCACGTTTTTCGTAAGCGCTGATCATGCGGTACGCTCTGCTTTTCGTGCTCGCCGTCGTTCACTTTCCTGTCGTAGCTCAGGTAGAGGTCGATACGATTCCCACCCGCACGGAAGTCCAACAGACGGAAGATTCAGAAGAGGATACAGAACCAGATTCCGAACGAGTTGCTTCGAACAAAGAAAACTGGGTGGCCGTTGGCCTCATTGCGCTGGTCGGTTTGGTCGCCATTTTGGCGTTCAACCTACGGGGTAGCCGCTAGCTTATTCATCGTAGGCCTCCTTCAGCAAGGCTGCGCCAACATTCGCCCGCCGGAAGGAGGGGATCGTGATACCATTCCTCCCCAGCTCATCCGCACAATTCCTCAGAACGAAGCGCTTAATTTCAACGGAGATCGCCTCGTTTTCGAGTTTGACGAGCAGGTGGACGTTACGGATTTCCGCCGTCAGGTACTGATTACTCCTCTCTTGAAGGATCAAAAACTGGAGTACAAGGTCAAGCGCAACCGAGTAACTCTGCTGCTCGAAGAACCTTACCCACCGAACACGACGGTAGTCGTCAATTTGGGTGAAAGCATTGAAGACCTCACAGAGCAGAACGCCCCACGGGGTTTAAAACTCGTCTACGCCACGGGGTCGTACTTGGATTCAATGCGGGTAGACGGCAAAGTATACGACGCTTATACCAAGCAGCCCGCCGGCGGCGTAGTGGTTTCGCTCTACGGTGAGGGAGACACCACCAGCATCGACGAAGATAAACCGACTTATTACGCAGTTGCGGATGAAGAGGGACAGTTTAGCCTTACGAACTTGCGTAACGACCGCTACCGTATCTACGCACTGGGTGATGCCGACGCCAACCTCATTTTTAACGAGGCGAAAGAGTCCATTGCGTTTGCAGATAGTGTGGTGGACCTTACACAGCAGAATCAGCGGGTCTCGCTACGACTCATCAAGGCCGACGAAAGACCTACTCGCATCAACCGCATCACCCATCGCGACGAGGTTATCAACATAAAGTTCAACAAACCTCAAGAGATCGTACGTCTATCGGCCTCCGATTCGTCCGTATACCTGTCGTATAGCATTTCCGACCCCGATCAAATCACCCTGTTCCGTAGCAGCGACGCTCCGGATTCCACAGTTGTGACGGTCGTAAGCTTTGATTCCGTAGGAACAAGAACCGACACGGCCGTCACCGTGAGCCTTCTCAGTGAAGCGGATCCTGCAGATACCCTGCTGAAAGCGGTTTCAATCCGCCCCCATTCATACGCAACGGTCAGCAAACTTTCGCAATTCGAACTGGAACTTGTCTACCCGCTGATCAACAGCAAAGAAGAAGCGATCGTGCTTATCAACGATACCACCGCGCGCACGGCCCTGCCCAACACTGCTTGGAAGATAAGTCCCGACCGCCGTCGTATCCAGTTCGTCACGGATCGACCCATCAACGCGGAGGATACACTGCTCGTCAAAGCCTATCACCTGACGATGGTGGGCAAGCGTACAAATACCGCCGATACGTTGGTCGTCGGGCGCAACTCCGCCGGAGGAAGATTAAGCGGGCGTTACGCAGGAGCCGACACAAGTATTGTCATCGAACTGATCCGGCAAGACGGAACGGTCGTACGGTCGTACGCGGGTTCAATCTTCGATTTCGACAACCTACCGGCGGGCAATTACGGCCTTCGGGCCATCGTAGATACAAATGGAAACGGACGGTGGGATCGGGGGAGCTTTCGCCGGCAGCAACTACCTGAACAGGTTTACTACTACCGAACCGACGAAGGAGAGCGAAGCGTGTCGTTGAAGAGCAACTGGGAGATCAACGACCTCCTGATAATGGCTCAGGACGGCCCGTAGCATGGTTGTCAACACTATTTCACATTATCCACATACGCTTTTGTAAGCACCTCATTATCAGTGAGTTAAGAAAATACTTATCAACAGCGTTCGCGGATATCTCTGGGGGTAATTAAGCAGTTACGTGGAGAGCGGAAGTGGAGAACTCAGAAACCAACAATTACGGTCGGTTACATACACATTAGACACAGAGTTATGCGCACGGTCCGACAGGTGCAGAGCATATGTACGGAGACATTACGCGGAACGTGGAGGTGGATATGTGCACAACTACACCTGAACACCTGAATATCAGTACGTTATGCGATGTGGATTAGACCCAAATCTGTGGATAACTGGTTGAATACCGGTGTATGGTGGGGCGAAGTCGTGGCGCCCGTCCCCACGCTTATACACATATCCACAGCCCTAATAGGGGGTAAGAAAAAGAGATTTAAAAAGAAGTTTAATGTGAATTAGTACACGGACCCGAAAACACCTGACTCCGAACCGGTATGAGAAAAAAAAATACATTTGCCGTCGGTAGGCTTCGTAAAGCCGCCGCCGTCGCCGCCCTGATTGTGGTCGGCTGGGGGGGGGTCGTTCCTACGGCCGCCGCCCAGTGGAAGACCAACGACATCAAGTTGGCGAGGGAGTATTACGCCGAAGAGCAATACGAACAAGCCGTATCGCTCTTCGAGGAGATTGCTAAGGATAAAAAGCAGCGAGATGAGATTTACGATGAGTATTTAACGGGTTTACGTCGGCTGGGACGTCTGGATGATGCTGCTAAATTCGTACGGAAGGTCACCCGTGACAGTCCCGAGAACTACTTAGCGCAGGCTGACTACGCGCTGATACTCGACGAACTCGGCGAGGAGAAATCAGCGCGGACGGCGCTGGAAAAGTTGATTGAACAGGTGAAAGGCCAGGCGCTGAAGAGTGACCGGGTCGCTACCTACTTCATCGACAATCGGCATCCGGCATGGGGTGAAGAAGTATACCTGGCTGCGAGAGCGGTAGGTACCGATGACTTTGCGCTGCAACTGGCAGAACTTTATTACCAAGGGGGAGAGCCGCGAAGGAGCATAGACGAGCTACTGAGGTACGTAGAGAGCGGAAATGACCGGGAGGAAACTGCACAAAATCTTTTGCAGAACTACCTGAAAGAGCCCGAGGACTTCACGTACTTGGAAGAGCTTTTACTTGAGAAAGTACAAAAGAGAGGCACCAGTACAACCTACGGAGAGCTACTTCTGTGGCTGTACGTACAACGCAAAGATTTTTACGGAGCCTTGATCCAAGCAAAATCGCTGGACAGACGCACGAGTGCGCAAGGCAGGCGGGTGTTCGAGATCGGGTTGATCGCTCTGGAGAACGGACGATACGAAGAGGCGGTAGAAGCATTCGGCTACGTGTCGGACCGTTACCCGGATGGACCCTACGGCACCGTCGCAAAGCGATACGCTATTGAGGCCCGAGAAACACAGGTTCGGGAAATTTATCCTATCAAGGCGGACGTTATTCGTACTTTAATTAACGATTACGGTGAATTTATAGCCAAGAACCAAAACAGCAAGGAGGCCCAATACAGCATGTTGCGCGTGGCTAACCTGCACGCTTTCTACCTCGACGAAGCCGACAGCGCCAAGTCGATTCTACGGAGGCTGCTGAATCAGCCTCGGCCGGACGCGACGATCAGAAGCGAGGCGAAATTGATGCTGGGGGATATCTACCTGTTCACCGGCGAGCCGTGGGAGTCAGCCCTGCTCTATTCTCAGGTGGAGAAGGCCGAAAAGGAGCAACCACTCGGCCACCAAGCGAAGCTGAAAAATGCAAAACTGAGCTACTACACCGGCAACTTCTCACTGGCACAGGATCATTTGGATATTCTGAAGATGGCTACTTCGCGTGAGATCTCCAACGACGCCATGGACCTGAGTCTCCTGATCAAGGACAACCTGGCGTTAGACACCATCGCGCGCCCGCTGGAGCGCTATGCGACCACGGAGCTGATGGTGTTCAAGCACCGGTATGACGACGCCCTCGCGGCCCTCGATGCGCTCCTGAGCGACTATCCTAACCACAGCTTGCAGGACGAAATCTGGTGGCAGAAGGCAACGATCTACGAACAGCTAGGTCGCTACGAACAGGCGTTCTCTGCTTATCAAGAGGTATCGGAAAAGTACCAAGACGACCTCTATGGCGACGACGCCGTTTACAAGCAGGGCGTGCTGCTGGAAGAGCATTTGAATAAGCCTGAAGAGGCCATGCAATACTACACCCGCTTACTGAAGGAATACCCCGGCAGCATCTACGTAGCGGACGCCCGTTATCGCTTCCGGAAGCTGCGGGGGGACGCCATCAACTGATTGAGTAGAAAAGACACCCGGGGAGGGGAACCGGTCCCATGCGCTCAGGTGGTCTTACTAGCTGATTAAGTAAGCTTTTCCACAAACGCCGCACGATTATCCACACTTTATGGGTAACCGTGCGGCGCTTTTTTTTTAGGGGCAGGGCCGGAGGGTAGACGAGCGCGCCCGGAACAGAGGGAAAAGAAATTCGTTATGCATACATAACTTTTCGTCACTGTTCCGTACCATACTGCATGAAGCCTCAGGAAACGGTCGATTATCAGATCAAGAACGCGTGGCACGCCATCTCCAGAATGTATAATTCGGCGGCAGCGCGGCACGACATGACGATGAACGTCGGCTACGTGCTGATCAACGTGGACGAGCGGGAGGGAACCCCCGCCACGCACATCGCCCCGAAGTTGGGGTTGGAGGTGCGAAGCCTCACGCGGACGCTCAAGAAGATGGAAGAGGACGGCCTGATCTACCGCGAAGGCGACCGGGCGGACCGACGTATGGTGCGCATCCGGCTCACCGCCGAGGGCGTACGTCGGCGCGACATTGCCAAAGAGACCGTCAAGCAGTTCAATTGGGCCGTCCGCGCGCAGATCAACCCCGACCGCCTCAAAGCCTTTTTCGAAGTCATCGGCGAGATCAACCGGATTGTAGACGGCCACCCCGTGCCGGCCGGAGTCGTATAAAAATCAGATACAAACACCCACAAAACCCTACCACCCATGCAAGCTCCGATTGTGGAACAACACCTCCGAACGATGGAGAAGCCCCAAAACGGTGATTCCAAGCCCGAACGTGTGCCAAACGGCGGCGGCAAACCGGCTTCCGGTAAGAAGCGCATCATCAAGAAGGCCGCCGTGCTCGGATCGGGCGTGATGGGCAGCCGCATCGCGGCCCACTTCGCCAACGTCGGGCTACAGGTCGTGCTGCTCGACATCGCCCCGCGTGAGCTGTCCGAGGCCGAGCAGAAAAAGGGCGTCAAGACCGACAGCCCCGCGCATCGCAACCGCATCGTCGACGACGCCCTGCTGGCCGCCCGCAAGTCGAACCCCGCGCCGTTCTACGACCCCGCCTTCGCCGACCGCATCCGTACCGGCAACTTCGAAGACGACATGCCGTTGATCGCCGATTGCGACTGGGTGATCGAGGTGGTGGTCGAGAACCTGGACATCAAGAAGCGGGTGTTCGAGCAGGTCGAGAAGCACCGCAAGCCGGGCACGCTCATCACCTCGAACACGTCGGGCATCCCGATCCACCTGATGCTCGACGGGCGCAGCGAGGACTTCCGCCGCCACTTCTGCGGCACGCACTTTTTCAACCCACCGCGCTACCTGAAGCTGCTCGAAATCATCCCGACGCCCGAGACCGACGCGGCCGTCACGGACTTCCTGATGCACTACGGTGACCTTTACCTCGGTAAGACCACCGTGCTGGCGAAGGACACGCCGGCGTTCATCGCCAACCGCGTGGGTGTCTACTCGATCATGGAGGTGCTCAAGATTCAGGAGGAGCTGGACCTGACGGTCGAGGAGGTCGACAAGCTCACCGGGCCGGTGATCGGCCATCCGAAGTCGGCCACGTTCCGCACTTCCGACGTGGTGGGGTTGGACACGCTCATCAAGGTGGCCGACAACCTGCTGCGCGCCGTACCGCACGACGAATCGAAGGAGATATTCGAGGTGCCGGAGTTTCTCCGCGAGATGGAAAAGCAGGGGCAACTGGGTGAGAAGACGGGCAAGGGTTTCTACAAGAAGAGCAAGGACGCCCAGGGCAAGCGCGAGATCCTGACGCTCGACCTGAAGACGATGGAGTACCGACCGAATCAGCGCGCCAAGTTTGCTACGCTCGAAGGCACTAAGTCGATTGACAGCCTCGCGAAGCGCTTCGGTCCGCTGGTGAAGGGGCAGGACCAGGCCGGGACGTTCTACCGTAAGATGTTCGCCGGGCTGTTCCAGTACTGTAGCCACCGCATTCCCGAGATCGCCGACGAGCTTTACAAGATCGACGACGCGCTCAAGGCGGGCTTCGGCTGGGAGATGGGGCCGTTCGAGACCTGGGACGCCGTCGGCGTGGCGCACGCCCTCGACTTGATGGAGGCCGAAGGCAAGCAGCCCGCCGCCTGGGTGAAGGAGATGGTCGACGCTGGCCACACGAGTTTCTACCGCGCGCAGGATGGTCAGCGACAGTACTACGACGTAGCCACCAAGAGCTACCGGACCATCCCCGGCACCGAAGCGCTGGTTTTGCTCGACCCGTTGCGGCAGAGCAGCGTGGTGTGGAAGAACTCCGACAGCACCCTCTTCGACCTCGGCGACGGCGTGCTCGGCCTGGAGTTTCATACGAAGATGAACACGCTCGGCGCGGGCGTGATCGAAGGCATCAACAAGGCCATCAGTCTGGCTGAGAAAGAGTACCGCGGCTTGGTGATCGGCAATGAGGCGGCCAACTTCTCGGCGGGTGCCAACCTGGCGATGGTGTTCATGTTCGCCGTTGAGCAGGAGTTCGACGAGCTGAACCTGATGATCGCGCAGTTCCAAAAGACGATGATGCGCGTGCGCTATTCGGCCGTGCCGGTGGTGGTGGCCCCCCGTGGCCTCACGCTCGGCGGCGGCTGCGAGATGACCATGCACGCCGACCTCGCCCAGGCGGCGGCCGAGACGTACATCGGTCTCGTGGAGGTGGGCGTGGGCGTAATCCCCGCCGGCGGCGGCACCAAGGAGTTCGCCCTTCGCGTGTCGGATAGCCTCCAAAAAGGCGACCCGGTCCTGAACCGCCTGCAAAATGCCTTCATGGACATCGCCACGGCGAAGGTGGCCACCTCGGCACACGAGGCCCGCAGCATGGGCATCCTCCGCCCGCAGGACGGCATCAGTGTCAACGGCACTCGTCAGCTCACCGACGCCAAGCGGGCCGTCCTCGCCCTGGCCGACGCCGGCTACACGCAGCCCGTGCCGCGCACCGACATCCAGGTGCAGGGCCGCACGGGCATGGCGCTCTTCCAGGCGGGCATCACGGCGATGCGCTTCGGACACTACATCTCGGCGCACGACGAGAAGATCGCCCAGAAGCTGGCCAACGTCATCTGCGGCGGCGACCTGTCGGCCCCGCAGCCGGTCAGCGAGCAGTACCTCCTCGACCTCGAACGCGAAGCCTTCTTGTCCCTCTGCGGTGAGCGCAAGACGCTGGAGCGCATCCAAGCGGTACTACAGACGGGGAAGCCGGTGAGGAATTAATGATTGTACAAGGTATCAGGTACTGAGTATCAGGTAGCGCGATGCACCGTTTCAAAGAACTACGGGTGTGGGAGCGGTCAATCGATCTGGCGGAGGCTGTCTATCAGACAACCCAAACTTTTCCGGTGGAAGAGCGGTACGGTTTGACCTCACAACTCCGGCGGGCGAGTGTTTCGGTCGCTTCCAACATCGCAGAAGGAGCAGGCCGCAACTCTAACAAAGAGTTTGCGCACTTCCTCGGAATCGCTTCCGGCTCTTGCGCCGAACTGGAGACGCAACTCATCATCGCTACGCGCCTGGACTTTATCGACGGTATCAAACTGCACGCATTACAAACCCACATCAACGAAGTCAGCAACATGCTTTACAGGCTTAAGGACAGCCTGAGGGCATAATACCCAATACATAGTACCTAATACTTCATACCAAAAACCACCATGAACGCATACATCGTAAAAGGATACCGCACCGCCGTCGGGAAGGCCAACAAAGGGGGATTTCGCTTTATGCGGCCCGACGACCTGGCCGCCGACGTGATCCGTCACCTCGTGGACGCCGTGCCCGAGCTGGACCCTAAGCGCGTCGACGACGTGATTGTCGGGAACGCCATTCCCGAGGCCGAGCAGGGCATGCAGATGGGCCGTATGATTGCCCTACTGTCGCTGCCCATCGAGGTGCCCGGCATGATCGTGAACCGTTACTGCGGGTCGGGGCTGGAGGCCATTGCCATTGCCGCCACGCGCGTCCACGCCGGGCAAGCCGACTGCATCGTGGCCGGCGGCACGGAGTCGATGTCGCTCGTGCCGATGCTGGGGTGGAAGACCGCCCTGAACTACGAGCTGTCGAAGAACCACGCCGACTACTACCTGGGCATGGGCCTGACCGCCGAGCAGGTGGGGGAGAAGTGGGACATCAGCCGCGAGGACCAGGACCAGTTCGCCTACGACTCGCACCAGAAGGCGCTCGACGCCATCCAGAGCGGCCGGTTTAAGGACGAGATCGTACCCATCACGGTCAAGGAGACCTACGTCGACGAAGGGAAGAAGCGCACCCGCGAGTGGGTGGTAGACACCGACGAGGGGCCGCGCGCCGACACCAGCAAAGAGGTGCTCGGCAAGCTGCGCCCCGTGTTTCAGCAGGGCGGCAGCGTAACGGCCGGCAACTCGTCACAGACCTCCGACGGCGCGGCCTTCGTGCTGGTGATGTCGGAAAAGATGGTCAACGAACTGAACTTGGAGCCGGTGGCGCGGATGCTCTCGTACGCCTCGGCGGGCGTGGAGCCGCGCTACATGGGCATCGGCCCGAAGGTGGCCGTACCGAAGGCCCTTGACCGCGCCGGGCTGAAGCTGAAGGACATCGAGCAGATCGAACTCAACGAGGCCTTCGCGGCGCAGTCGCTGGCGGTGATCCGCGCGCTTGACGTCGACCCGGCCATCGTCAACCCTAACGGCGGGGCCATCGCCCTCGGCCATCCGCTGGGCTGCTCGGGAGCCAAGCTCTCCGTGCAACTCTTCAACGAGATGCGCCGCCGCGACCAGCGCTACGGCATGGTC
>JBARYS010000470.1:0-4228 GCA_049648155.1 Catalinimonas sp.
TTCATCAACTCAGCCAGGTAGTAGCAGGTGTGCGGGTCGTGCAGGGAATCTAGGGGCAGCGCCGTCCAGGTAGGCTCCGGGGGCGTCCGGCGGAAGTAAGCCAGCTTGATGCGGGCGTCACGGTCAAGGGTGTGGGCGTAGCGCACCACCTCGGCGAGGTAGCGTGGGTCGGCGGCGTGCGTTTCGTAGTACTGCAGGTAGCCCAGCGCCAGCGTGCGGTTGGAGGGGGCCGGGGCCGCTGCCGAGGGGCGCAGTTCGACGCCGCCGGAGGGTTCCGTAGGGGAATCCTCTTCGGTTTCGCTCGGGGGGCGGATGAAGTGGTCGTGCGCCGAGACGTGCGGGATGTCGGTCGGGCCGCGCAGGGGCATGTGGCAGCTCACGCAGTCGTTGGCGTCGGCGGTGTGCGCCTCTGCCGCCGAGACGCCGCAGATCGTCTGGTGGTCGGCGGTGTGGCAGCCTCGGCAGGTGGCGTTGTAGGCCGGGCGCGGCTGCGCTACCAGCGGCTCGTGCGGGTCGTGACAGGTGGTGCAGGTCAGGCGCGGGGCATTCTTGAAGCAGGCACTCATGCGCAGCCGCTCGGCGTGCGAGGCGAACCCGAAGTCGTCGGTGCCGGAGCCGGTCGGGTGCAGCACGGTCTGGAAATCGTCGAGCCGCAGCCCAGGGCGGTAGCCACCCGTGGGGGCGTCGGCGGTAGGTACGGCGATGCCTTCGAGGTGACACTGCTGGCAGACGTCCAGTTGGCGCGCCACGCTCAGGTGGCGCGGGTTGACGATGGTGCGGTCGGTGCTGTCGGTGGCGGGCGGGCCGTCCAGCCGGCGAGCCACGTGCGCACCCCCGGCCCCGTGGCACGACTCACAGCCGATTGCCTCGCCCAACTCGACGAAGCGGTTTTGCGAGCCGTCGACAAACCGCTGGCCGTCGGCGTGGCAGTTGATGCAGGCGGCCCCCACGGGGCGGCCGAAGCGGCTGTTCGCGCCCGCCTCGTAGCCGGGGCTGAGGTCCCACACGCCCTTGCGGGCGTACCAGGTGATGGGCAGTTCGTACGTGTAGCCGTTGACTTGCCGCAGGTACGAGCGCGTCTCCCGCCCCGAGCCGATCACCCAGTCGACCCGCTCCTCGCGGCGGTGGGTGGTATCGCCCCCGCGCAGGCGGAACTCCACCACGCGCAGCGAATCGGCGTGCCAGCGGGCGTAGTAATAGAGGTCGAGGGCGGTGTCGTAGACCGGCGGCGCGGCGAAGTCTTCGACCCGCACGGCGTCGTGCGGGCGGTAGAGCGAGTGGCCCTTGCCGGTGGCCTGGTAGGCGGCGTACAGTTCGGCGTGGCAGGGCCGGCAGGCGGCGCTGCCCACGTGCGCAACGTCGGGCGAGAGGTTGTCGAACGCCGGCCCCTCGGCCGGAACCCCTTCGGTGGGTGCGTCGGTGGCCGGGCGGCACGTCGTCCACACCGCCGCGACGAACAACACCGGTGCGATCCAACCGCACCACCGGAGCCGGATGAAACGTGCCATCACGCCGCCCGGTGGGGTTGAGGGTTCCGAAGCAGCGGGGCCGTCGCCTTGTCCATCGCCAACGTCTTGCGCAAGTCCACCCACGAAGTTACGACCGGGGCGGGGCGCACGGAATAGTTGTGCTTCGAAGTGAAAACCACGCGCGCGATTTGCCGTACGGGCAACGTACGCCCGCTTTTATCAGTATACGTCTTCGTCCACCCAATCACTTACATGAAACTCTGCTCTTTAAGATACTTCCTGCTCGCGCTGCCGGTGGTGTTGCTCTTCGGTGCGTGTCGGAAAAGCCCGAACCGGGGTCTGTCGGACGGCGACGCCATTGAGCAGGCCGAAAACAAGCGCGACGACGAGTACGTGCGCATCGTGACCGGCGACCGCATCAACGTCACCGAACAGCAGATGAAGGACACGGTGCGCCGGACGCTCACCGCCCTGCGACCGGGCAAGTACTTCCCCGACCCATTCCGCCGCAAGGAGCTACACGAGCGGATGCAGGCGTTCTATGAAGGGCGCAGCTACCGCCTAGCCTGGAACGGCAACGAAGGGCTGCTGCCGCAGGCCGACTCGCTGCTGGCCGCGCTCGGCACCGCGCACGCCGAGGGGCTGGATCCGCGCAACTACCCTACGGACGAGATCGAGGCGCTGCGTGACCGCCTCTTCGGTGCGGACGCTACGCCCGAGACGGTGCAACTCGAAGACCTGCTGCACCTCGACCTACTGCTGACGGGCACCTACCTGACCTATGCCCGCCACCTGACCAGCGGCCGCGTGAATCCGGACGACCTGTCGGAAGACTGGTACTTTAAACTACAGCCGAAAGATTACGTGCAGGCCCTGAACCGAGGGCTCAAGCAAAACCGCGTGCAACGATCGCTGGTGGCCCTGCGCCCCGAGCTGCGCCAGTATGCGCTGCTGCTCGAACAACTCGCGGCGTACCGTGAACTGGCCGAAGCGGGCGGCTGGCCGAGCGTGCCCGCCACCGAAGAGCCGCTGAAACTGGGAGACACGCTGCCCGCCGTGGGCGTTTTGAAGCGCCGCCTCCTGGTGACGGGCGAACTGGACGAGCGTACCGCTTGGGCGGTCGACACGAACGTGTTCGACGCCGGGCTAGCCGTGGCGGTGGCGACCTTCCAGCGGCTACAAGGTACCAGCGTGGACAGCGCCGTCGGTCCCACGACGCTCGAACTGCTGAACGTACCCGCCGAGCGGCGCGTCCTCGAGATCGAGCTGAACCTCGAGCGCCTCCGCTGGCTGCCCGAAGACCTCGGCGACCGCTACCTGCTGGTGAACATTCCCGAGTACATGCTGCACATCTGGGAAGAGGGCGAGCGCACTTTCCAGACGCGCGTGGTGGTGGGCAAGGGCTTCACGAGCGAGACGCCCATCTTCGCCGACACGATGAAGTACGTGGTGTTGAGCCCGACGTGGAACGTGCCGCTGAGCATCGGTCGCGACGAGATGCTGCCTAAGCTGCGGCGCGACCCCTCGTGGCTGAGCCGCAACAATTACGACCTCTACGCCAGCTGGGCCGCCGATGCCCCGAAGATCGACCCCGCCTCGGTAGACTGGGAGAGCGTCTCGCCGGCCGACTTCAACTACAAGGTGGTGCAACGCCCCGGCGGCGGCAATGCCCTCGGGCGCGCCAAGTTTCTCTTTCCCAATAACTTGAGCATCTACCTGCACGACACGCCCAGCGACCACCTCTTCGCCCGCGAGGAGCGCGACTTCAGCCACGGCTGCGTGCGGGTGGAGGAGCCCGCCCGCCTGGCCGCCTACCTGCTGAAGCCCAACGGTTACGACCGCAGCCGCGTGGAAGAGGAGATGTACTTGACGGAAGAGAAGTGGGTGACGATGAAAAAGATCTACCCCGTGAACATCGTCTACCGCACCGCCTGGGTCGACGAGGCCACCGGCGAGATGCGCTTCGCCCGCGACGTGTACGGTTACGACGACGCCCAGCTCAACTTGATTCGCCAGAAGGAGCAGGGGATGACGTGAAGACGCCCGGGACGCACCAGGCAAGCGCATAAAAAAGGGGCATCTACTTCGTGCGAAGCAGATGCCCCTTTTTTGTTAGAACCTGTCTAAGTCTTCTGATTTAAGAGGGATGGATAGGGATCATCTATCGAGCCGAAGCAGAAACTTGGGCAGGTTCTAAAAGAAACCGTCGGTCTTAGTGCGTCACCATCGGCTCCATCGTTTTGGCCTCTTCGATGAAGGTCTCCAGGCGGCTGACGGCGGGGACGGTCTTGGCGAGCTTCTTTGCCGTGTTGACCTCGACGAGCTTGGCGTGCAGGTTCTCCGCCTTGCGGTGGCGCAACTCCTTCACGGTGTCGACGCCCGAGGCTTGCAACAGCTCGGCAAACTGCTTCCCTACGCCGTTGATACGGCAGAGGTCGGCCAGATTCGCGAACAAGAGCAGCTTCTTTGCGTCGATGCCGGTCTCGGCCGAGATGTCCTTACGGCCCTTTGCCGAGCCGCACTTTTCAAGCAGTTGCTCAACGGTTTTGATGTCGACGGTCTTAAGCTTTTCGGCCATCGCGGGGCCTACGCCTTCGATGTCGGATACGGGGGTTGCCATGAGTATTTTGGGGTTAGGTTGATGGTAACTCTTTAGAGGTGATGGACCGTAGTCGATAGTCCTCGGTCGACCGCGGTGGTCTGATGGCCATAGTTCATGGACTGACAACTATCGACCAGAAGAAGCCTACTTAAACAGC
>JBARYS010000471.1:0-1622 GCA_049648155.1 Catalinimonas sp.
TTGCAGCACCGCGTTGGTCGCCCCGCGCGCCTTGAAAGCGCCGATCTTCTGGAAGTTCTCGCACTTAAAGTGCAGGTGCAGTCCGGTCAGGGCGTCGAGCGCCGCAGAGCGCAGCACGGGCGTACGGTGAATCAGGGGCGCGATGCGGGCGTGGGCGGCCCGTACGTCGTCGAAAGTGGGGGGCATTTGCGGCATGGTCCTCCAAAGGTCGTCGATTCCGCCGGGCGCGTCTGCCCCGGTTTCACGGCCGGCCCCTCGGCCTCTGCAAGCACAAACGAGCGAACCGGACCTGCGCGGGGCAAGTCCGGTTCGCTCGTTCAAAAGATTCTTTCCGTAGTTGCTGCGGGCTACATCGCCTCTTCGGCGGCCGACTCCGCGCCCGGATCGGGGTTGGGGTTACGGCCCTCGGACGCGCGCAGCGGCGGGGCCGAGCTCATGCTCATCGTATCGTTGACGGGACGGCCGGTCTCGGCGAAGACGTAGTCGGCACCGTAGAGCTTCTTCCGGGCGGCGTCTGCCTTGGCGGCCAGGTTGTCTTCCGGCTCGTACTGATTCTTGAGCTGACGGGCGGGTCCGTCCGGATCGCCGTAAACGCGGGGCTTGCGCGCCTGCTCGTCCAGCGTCAGGTCTTCAGCGTGGTTGTACTTGCCGCAGCTCGCCAGCAGCGTGCCGCCCGCGAGGATGGCTGTCGTCAGCAGGGTTTTCACCGTGTGCTTGGTCATGCGTCTATTACGTGATGAGGTGGCACAAAGGTACGCCCGGCGGCGGGGGCGACCAACGTGGAAGCCCGCCCCTTCGGTACGTGCGGCGCACTCGGTCCAGGGAGTGAACTTCGTCACGGCACGGCATCCCTCTCTACCCCGCAAGTTATCGGTCTGCACGCGCGTACTACCTTTACCCGAAAAGCATTCAGGAGTCACCTCAGAAGGCAGCCACCAGACCGGAAGACAACCTCGTGCACCATCCACCCACCCGCCGCTTGTTTTGTATCGCCTTGCTGGGATGCGCGCTCCTCGTGGGTGCTTGTACGTCTCGTCAACCGGCGGCGACCAGCGAAAGGGCTTACCTGTTCTACTTTTTCGAAGAAGAAGCCGGCGAGAAAGCGGGACTCTTCTCCGCCTGGAGCACCGACCTTGCCCACTGGCACACGCTCACCGAGCGGAGCTTCGCGCCGCAGCTCGGGGAGTACAAAGTCTTTCGCGACCCCTCGGTGGTGCTGGACGGCGCAGGCGTGTTTCACATGGTCTGGACCTGCGGCAGTACGGGCTTCGGGTACGCCAACTCCCAAGACGGCCTGGCCTGGGAAAACGAGCGGTTCGTGCGGGTAGCCGGTCCCGACGAGCGCTATGAATTTGCGAACGTGTGGGCTCCGGAAATCTTCCGGCACGGCGACACCACTTTCGTCATCTGGTCGAGCACCTTGCAGTCCGACTACGTGCCGCCGAAAGACCCGGCGAAGTGGTGGAACGCCACCTGGAACCACCGCTTCTACTACACCACCACCGCCGACTTCACTACGTTCGCGCCGACCGAGCCGTTTTGGGACCCGGGGTACAACGTGATCGACGCCACCGTGCACCACGACGGGGATACGTTCTTTCTATTCTTCAAAGACGAAAGGA
>JBARYS010000472.1:0-1735 GCA_049648155.1 Catalinimonas sp.
TCAGCAGAGTTACTTCGGCCCTTTCATGTTCGTGACCAGCACCGTGCTGTTGACCTACACCGTGTGGGTGTACCGGCGCCTCCTTGACATCCGTTCCGTGGGGGGCACGCTGCGCATCGTCGCTTCGATGGCGTTGGGCATAGTGATTTACGGAGCGGGGGCCGGCATCATCGGCATTGTCATCGGCATCTGCGTGGCACTGTTCAAGTTGCTCACACAGGGCGCTTAGCGCGCCTCGTACTGCTGCCGGTAGTAGTGCTGGTAGGTGCCCGACGTGACGGCGTCGAGCCACTCCTGGTGGTGGAGGTACCAGTCGACCGTCTGCTCCAGGCCGTGCTCAAAGGTCAGCGACGGTTCCCATCCCAACTCTTCCCTGATCTTGTCGGCGTCGATGGCGTAGCGCAGGTCGTGGCCGGCGCGGTCTTTCACGAACTCGATCTGCTGCGCCGAGGTGCCCGCCGGGCGGCCCAGCTTGCGGTCCATGACGTCGCAGAGCAGGTGCACCAGGTCGAGGTTCTTCCACTCGTTGAGGCCGCCGATGTTGTACGTCTCGCCGATCCGCCCACGTTGGTACACCACCTCGATGGCCCGCGCGTGGTCGACCACGTAGAGCCAGTCGCGCACGTTCTCCCCCTTGCCGTAGACCGGCAGCGGGCGGCCGTGGCGCAGGTTGTTGATGCAGAGCGGAATGAGCTTCTCCGGAAATTGATTAGGGCCGTAGTTGTTCGAGCAGTTCGACAGCACCACCGGCAGGCCGTAGGTGTTGTGGTAGGCGCGCACAAAGTGGTCGGAAGCCGCCTTCGAGGCTGAGTAGGGGGAGCGCGGGTCGTAGGGCGTCTGCTCGGTGAAAAACGTGTCGGGGTCGTGCAGCGAGCCGTACACCTCGTCGGTCGACACGTGGTAGAACCGGCGTCCCTCCGGCGCTTTCTCCCAGGCGTGGCGGGCAGCGTTGAGCAGGTTCACGGTACCCACCACGTTGGTCATCACGAACGAGAGCGGATCGGCAATGGAGCGGTCCACGTGCGACTCAGCCGCCAGGTGGATCACCCCGTCGAACTCATAGGCGGCGAACAGCTCCTGCACGTACCTCGCGTCAGTGATGTCACCTTTCAAGAAGGTGTAATTGGGGCGCTCCTCCACGTCGCGCAGGTTAAGCAGGTTGCCCGCGTACGTCAGCGCGTCGAGGTTGTACACGTGCGTGTCGGGGTCGTTCTCCACGAACTGCCGCACCACGTGCGAGCCGATAAAACCGGCCCCCCCGGTGATCAAGATCTTCTGATTCGACATAGCAAGGTAATGATGAACCGCCGCCAAAAGTACGAAGCGCCGCCACGCGCAGCGAGTGTTTTGCCTATATTGAGGGCTACTGCAGTATGCCTCGCAAGCACTCGCCGGCAGGCCCACCTACTTAACCGTTCTTAGCGAAACTGAAAAGCATGAAGCAGTGGGAAAAGATTCGGGCCAGACCAATCACGTAGAACGGTGGAACAACACACTGCGGCAGCGCGTGTGTAGGTTCGTGCGCAAAACCCTTTCGTTTTCAAAGTCGGAATTGATGCATGAGTTGTACTTGAAAATATTCATTCACAACTACAACATGGAGAAGGCAGCCGCTTTCTACATCACTCGTTAAGTTCCACTACCGCTCTTAAGTGGTATACGGATGATGATAAGTAAAAACTATTATAGAACTATTCTTTGTCTTTTCTTTATCTCTCAGCGAGCACAGATACCC
>JBARYS010000473.1:0-5308 GCA_049648155.1 Catalinimonas sp.
GCACCGCCGAAGGTTGAAGCCGCTTATCGAGCGTAGAAGACGCTGACGTGCCGTACGCTAAGACGGCGATGATCTGGCGACATAATCAAAAAGAACGCATTTTTTGAATACGAAAAATACATTATCAAGGACAAAGTTCACAATGTTCTTCAGCCCCAGGCATCAAAAGTACACCCCGTGTCCCCGTACGCCGACGCGCGAGTTGATCTCCAGCGCCGGGAAAGGCACCTTCAGCCAGAACAGGGTGTCGAAAACCCGCCGCAGCGTCCGCGAGCGTGTAGGAATGCGGCTCCAGTCAACGTCGAGCGAGAGGAGGAACTGGCGGTAGCGTGCGGCATCGGGCAACGGCTGCCCCTGGTAAGAGCGGCGGTTGCGGAACTCGCCGAACATGCCGCCGGCACTGTAGCCCACCGACACACCGAGCCAGGGCGGCAGCTTTCGGCTTCCCGTGAGCCGGCCGAGGGGGGCCGTGAGCCAGTAGGTGTGGCCGTTATAGTCGAGAAACAAGCTCTCCGCGAAGCTGTCGCCGAGATAACCGTTGGCCCCGTCGGCGTAGGGGGAGCGCCAGAAGCTAAACTTCATTTTGACGACCTGCTCGTCGAACAGTAGTGCCTGCCCCGCCACGATGCCCGAGCCGAGCGCGTTGGCGGCCATGTCGGGCCAAGAAAAGCCCCACCCCTCGTACATGCCGTCGAACACCTCGATGGGCGTTTGCAGCACGATGCCGAGCGTGGCTCCGTAGAGCAGCGCGTGCTTCTTGGGGACGTTGGCGCTCCGCAGCCACCGGTAGCCCCAGTAGCTCTGTAGGTAAGCCCCGAACGTATGGCCGAGCTTGTCGACCTGTAGGTAGCCCTTCGAGTCGTCGTAGAAGTGAAACGGCACGCGTTCCTTGTCACGGTACCAGATGAACCACAGGTAAGAGATGGAGCCGGCGTAGAGTGCGCTCTCGGCGACGACGATCTGCGTGAGTTTCCGCCGGTCCACGCCCCGGGAGGTGTCGGGTTCCCGGTGGGTAGTGTCGGCGGCGGGCTGTGACGACAGCGGACCAACGAGGAAAAGAAGCAACAGAAAGCAATGCATAACACTATTAGACTTGTTCGGGCTGAACATGAACGAGCGAGAGCGTGCAAATTTCATACTGAGCAAGGCAGAGAACGTAGGCGATGCTGCTGCATCGGCGAGGCTTTTCAACAAAGCGCAGGATAAAATTTGTCGCTCGTAGCCGTTTGAGGTTCAGCCCGAACAAGTCTATTATACCAAACAAGCACAACAAGTCAGCCGGCTGCGTCCGAACCGTCGGATACGCTCGACACCGGCGCCGTCTCGCCCCGCAGCAGCCGCGCGAAGCGGTACGCCTCCTCGAACGTGTTGTAAAGTGGCGTCGGGGCCACGCGAATCACGTTCGGCTCGCGCCGGTCGACCACCACGCCCGCCCGCGCCAGCCGTTCGTACTGCGCCCGCCCGTCCTCGCCGGTCAGGAGCGAGAGCTGGCAACCCCGCGCCGCCGGGTCGGCCGGGGTGATGACCCGCACGCCGGGCACGTCCCGCAGCAGGTGGTAGAGGTAACCCGTCAGCGCCTCCGACTTCTTGCGGAGCGGCCCCATGCCCCCGGCGGCGTCGAACACGTCGAGCGCGGCCCGGTGCGCGGCCATGGCCAGGATCGGCGCGTTGCTGAGCTGCCACCCCTCCGCGCCCGGCATCGGTCGAAAGATTTTGTCCATCCGGAAACGGGTGGCCTCGTCGTGTCCCCACCACCCGGCGAAGCGCGGCAGATCGAAGGCCCGGGCGTGGCGCTCGTGCACGAAAGCCCCCGCCACGCCCCCCGGACCCGAGTTGAGGTACTTGTAGGTGCACCAGGCGGCAAAGTCGACGTTCCAATCGTGTAGGTTCAGCACCACGTTGCCCGCCGCGTGCGCCAGGTCGAAGCCCACCGTGGCCCCCACCTTGTGCCCCGCCGCCGTGATGGCCGGCAGGTCGAACCACTGGCCGGTGTAGTAGTTCACGCCGCCCATCATCACCAGCGCCAACGCCTCGCCGGTTTGCCCGATGGCCGCCGTAATGTCTTCGGTGCGCAGCCCGTGCTCGCCGGGACGCGGGTGCAGCTCCACGATGGCGTCGTCGGGGTCGAAGCCGTGGTGGCGCACCTGCGAGGCCAGCGCGTACTGGTCGGACGGAAACGCGCCCCCTTCCACGATGATCTTGTACCGCCCGGCCGTAGGCCGATAGAACGAGACCAGCAGCAGGTGCAGGTTGACCGTAAGCGCGTTCATGGCCACCACCTCACCGGGACGCGCGCCCACGATCCGCCCCAGCGGTTCGGCGAGCCGCCGGTGGTAGTCGACCCAGGGATTGCGCCCTCGAAAGTGCCCCTCCACGCCCAACCGCGCCCAGTCGTCGAGTTCGATTTGAACGGCCGCCGCTACGCCTTTCGGTTGTAGGCCCAGCGAGTTACCACAGAAGTAGAGCGCCGGTCGCCCCTCGTGCTCGGGCAGGAGGAACTCGTCGCGAAAGCGCCGCAAAGGGTCGGCAGCGTCGCGGGCGCGAGCGTCGTCGAGGAGGGCGTCGTAGGTAGGTGCGGTCATGGGTAAAAGTAAAAAAGGCTTCCCCGGACGAGGAAGCCTTTTGGTCGAAATGCGGTGTGATTACTTAGCAGCGGCGTAGTTCTTCGCCACCTCGTCCCAGTTTACCACGTTCCAGAAGGCGGCGATGTACTCCGGACGGCGGTTCTGGTAGTTCAGGTAGTAAGCGTGCTCCCAGACGTCGAGGCCTAGCAACGGCGTGCCCTGCTCGTCGGCCACGTCCATCAGCGGGTTGTCCTGATTCGGCGTAGAGGTCACGGCCAGCTTGCCCCCCTGCGAGATCAGCCACGCCCAGCCTGAGCCAAAGCGTGTGGCAGCGGCGGCGGCAAACTTCTCCTTGAACGCATCGAACGAGCCGAAGGCGCTGTCGATGGCCTCGGCCAGCTCGCCGGAGGGCTGCCCACCCGAGGGCGAAAGGGTGCGCCAGAAGAGGCTATGGTTGTAGTGCCCGCCGCCGTTGTTACGGACGGCCCCGGGGTGCTTGCTGACGTCCTTCAAGAGGTCTTCGATGGAGCGTCCTTCAAGGTCAGTACCCTGCACGGCGCCGTTCAGCTTGGTGACGTAGCCGTTGTGGTGCTTGCCGTGGTGAATCTCCATGGTCTTCGCGTCGATGTGGGGGGCGAGGGCGTCGTGACCGTAGGGCAGGTCGGGCAGTTCGAATGCCATTGTGAGTGGGTTTAGATGGGTAAGAAAGGATCGCGTGCGATCGCACACGGCACGGATTTTCAGCGTTCCCATGCTTTTTTGAAACGCTCGATACCACCAAAGGTTTACCGCCGGGCGCGGAAGAAGTCACGCAACAACGCGCCCGCCTCGTCGGCCAGCAGGCCACCTTCAGTGCGGGTTTTTGGGTGCAGCAGCGGCCCGTGCCGACGGAAGCCCCGCTTCGCGTCGTCAGCCCCCCAGGTCACCGCCCCCAACTGCGCCCAGGCCAGTGCCCCGGCGCACATCACGCACGGCTCCAGCGTCACGTAGAGGTGGCAAGCGGGCAGGTACTTAGCGCCCAGGTGGTGGGCCGCCGCCGTGAGGGCCAGCAGCTCAGCATGGGCGGTGACGTCGTGCAGGCGCTCCGTCTGGTTGCGCCCCCGGGCGATGATCCGCCCCCGGCTCACCACCACCGCCCCCACCGGCACCTCACCCGCCACGCCCGCCGCCCGGGCCTCTTTCAGCGCCTCGGTCATGAAGTACTCCGAAGTAAACGGCTCGACCATGACGCAAAGTACCGCCGGCGGCCGTTCGACAGGCAGTCCGCACTCTCCTCGTACCGCGCGTTATTATGCCTCTTTAGGTTGACGACTTAACATCGGCGGTAGTCGCCTCATTTATTGCGACTTCGAGATGAAGGAACCGGTATCTGCGAGACTATAGCAACTTCTTAGCCTAATGCAGTATAAGTACCGATTGCTCCGGATTGCGGGAGGCGATGTACCATCCGGCGGCGCATCGCGCAGCAAACAACGAGACTTAGTGTGTTATTTGTTATATGAACAAGATTGCTACTTACTCGAAATGGTTTGGCGCGTTGCTTCTCACGCTGGGCGCGTCAAGTTCTCTGTGCGCCCAAGACGTGATCGTGACCGAGCAGGGCAAGAAGATCGCCGTCAAGGTGCAGGCGGTGAACATCGAAGAGGTGCACTACGTGCCGGCCGACGACCCAAAGGGCCCTTCGCAGATCATCAAGACCGCGTTCATCAAGCGCATCGACTACGCCGACGGTCACCGCGACGTGTTCCGCGAGGAAAACCCGCCCACGATGCTGTCGAGCGAGACGGATGATATTTAGCAAAAATTCTTATCGACCGACGTACTAAACCCTCAGGTGGTCAGCGGTTTACACATCCAGCTCCAAGATGCGCAGGATGCGTTGGTAAGCCGAGGCGTTCAGCTCGTTCATCTGTTGCCAGTCGCGCAGCGACGCGGGGGGCAGTTGCTCGTACTCTTCGGCCGAGAGCTGGTGCCGGTTGAGGAGCGACTGCAAGCGCTGCCGATTGGGGTCGATCACGTCGCAGTAGATACGTTCGAGCGACGCGTCTTTATTATGGAAAGGGAGGAGAGTCGGCATGGTCGCTAAAGTTAAAAATGTAATTCACAGTACTGAATGGAACACTCCGTTCGAAAAGTTGAAGGAGACCGTCGGCACATAGGTAGTGCTCAGCGTAAACAAACAAACTCTGAAGAAGGAAATACCCGGTGGTTAAGCCCAGCGGGATTAAGAGAGTGATGACTCCGCTACCAATGTAGTCCTTTTCTCCGGCACCACAAAGATTCTCTTAAGATATCTTCTTTCGTCGGCGAAAACGCCTGATGACGCCGCAAAACGAGTCATCTTGAGCACCATTGGCACACGATTGCGCTCTCCCGCCCCGGGCGCTACCTTCGTCGCCCATGGCGAACAACTGGCGTAACTCTCGGTACGATGCCGTCATCGTGGGCTCCGGTCCCAACGGGCTGGCGGCGGGCATTCGGCTGCAACAGGCCGGGCTGTCTACCCTCATCGTGGAGGCGAAGGAGACGCTGGGCGGCGGCATGCGCACCCAAGAGTTGACGCTGCCCGGCTTCCGCCACGACGTCTGCTCGGCCGTTCATCCGCTGGGGGTCGGCTCGCCCTTCTTTAAATCTCTGCCGCTCGAAGCGTGGGGCGTCACCTGGATTGACCCCCCGTTTGCCTACGCCCACCCCCGCCCCGACGGCGGCACGGCGGCCGTAGCGCGCTCCATCGAGGAGACCGC
>JBARYS010000474.1:0-5343 GCA_049648155.1 Catalinimonas sp.
TCTGCGGTGTGGCCGCCGTCAAGCCGCGCCTCTACTTCCGAGGCGGCGTGAGCCGTAGGTTCACCGGCGTGGGCACAACCGCCCTCTGCCGGGTGCTGGTGGGCAACCCCGACCTGCGCTGGGCGACGAACGGCACCGTGTCGGACAGCCTCGTGATTGCGGCGGGCGCGCGGCTGACGCTAGGCACGGGCGTGGTCGTCCGCCTCAACGGGCAGGTCTTCAACCGGGGTGGCGTCTACGACGGCACGGCCGGCGCTACCTGGTTCGGCGGCAGCGGCACCACGCGTCTGGTGAGCGGCATCAAGGGGGCCGGCACCCGCTACGCGTTCGGCAAGGTGCGCCGCGTCGGCCCGGGCACCACCTGCCTGCGCTACCCGGTGCGGATCGAAGACAGCTTGCTCGTGACCGGCGACGCCACGCTCGAAATCGCCCCCGTGGCCGACACGCTGGTGGTGGTCGACGTGCTGGGCGACGTCGTGAACGAGGGCACAATCACGGCGGTCTGCGGGGTCTCGCTGCCGCGCCCGGTGCTGCGCTTCCGTGGGGCCGTGCGCCGTCGATTTACCGGGGCAGGCACGACGGTGCTCTGCCGGTTGGTGATCGACAAGACCGGCGGCGACCTGACGCTCGTCAAGAACATCACCGTGCAAGACAGCCTGATTGTCAACCTGAACACGACGTTGACGATCATCAACAACGTGTTCGTCGACGTGAGCGGCTCGTGCCGCGTGGACGGCACCTTCGAGGGGACCGACTGCCGGGTGGTGTTCAGGGGCACCGGCGACCAGTCTGTGCGCGGCGGCGGGCTGATTCGCTTCGGCGACTGGACCCTCGCCGGCGGCACGAACACGTTCATCGCGCCGAACTGCGGCGTACGGGTGCCGGGGGCGTTCACCATCGACCCGGGCTGCGGCCTACAGCTCAACGGCGGCACGCTCTACCTCGGCGGCACCTACGTAAGCAACGGCACGTTCAGCAACGGCGCGGGCACGGTGGTCTTCGACGGCACGGTGCCGCAAGACCTGACCGGCGACGGCTTCACCCGCTTCGGCAACCTGGTGATCGACAACCCGGCCGGCTGTAACGGCTTCGACGGCAACGACATCGACGGCGACTTTACCATCCGCACGGGCGCGCGGTTCACCACGCCCGCCTTCGGCACGATCACCGTCGGCGGCGACTTCATCAACGACGGCACCTTCGCCGACACTGCGGGCACAACCTTGTTCGACGGCAGCGGCCCGCAGCAGATCGCCGGGGCGAGCAACACGCTCTTCGTCAACCTGACCGTCGACAACCCCGCCGGCCTCGCGCTGTCGGTGCCGGGCCGTGTCTGCAAGCTGCTGCACCTGCGCAACGGCGACCTCCGTTCGGACGGTAACCTGCGGATCGTCTCGGACGAACGACACACCGGGATGGTGAACAACGAGGGCGGCGCGGTGACCGGCACCGCCGCGATGGAGCGCTACGCGCGGGCTCCGGGCTACCACTACTTCTCGTCTACCGCCGTGGGTCGCCCCGTCCGCGAGTTCGAGGACGATATGGACTTCGTGATCACGCACCCCTACAGCCCCTACGGCTCGCCGGCGGGCGAGGGACCGCTGACGCGGCCGTTCCCGACGCTCTTCGTGTACGACGAAGGGCTGGTGCCCGAGGCGGGCGACACACTCGGCATCGGCGGGTGGCAAACGCCCACCGGGCCGGCGGCGGTGATGCCCGCCGGGCGCGGCTACGCCCTGAACCTGCCCGCCGACGCCACGGTCGACATCGCGGGCGTGCTGCACAACGGCAACCTGTCTTGGGCGGGGCTGACGCGCGGCAACGGCACGGCGCGCGGCTGGAACCTGGTGGGCAACCCTTACCCCTCGCCGCTGCGCTGGTCGCAGGTGGGCAAGACGAACGTGGAAGACGGCCTCTACTTCTTCCGGCCGAACAGCCAGTACGAGGGGGAGTACTTCAGCTACGTGAACGGCATCGGCACCGGCCGGGCGAGCGACACGGTGGCGTCCATGCAGGGGGTCTTCGTGCGGGTAGGTGGCGCGGGCGCGGGGCAGCTCGACTTCAGCAACGCCGCCCGCGTGACGGAATATGCCGACCCGGTCTTCTTCCGCACCACCGGCGGGCCGCTCTCCGAGATGAAGAACGGCCTGGTGCGCCTGCGCCTGCTGGGGCCGGGCGGGGCCGACGCCGAGACGGTGGTCTACTTCGAGCAGGGGGCGACCGACGGCTTCGACAGCCCTTACGACGCCCACCTGTTCGGTAAGAACACCGGCCGCATCCCGACCGTCTGGACGACCGACGCTGCCGGCGAGGAGCGCACCATCAACGGCTTCGCGCCGCTGGTGGCCGACAAGACCGTACCCGTGCGGGTGGCGCTGCCCGACAGCGGCCGCCACACGTTCCGCGCCCTGGACCTCTGGTACTTCGACAGCACGGCGACGGTCTTTCTGGAGGACGTAACGGCGGGCGTCATGCACGACCTGACGGCTAAGGGTGCTTACGCGTTCGACGCGCCCGCCGGCGAGGATACCGCCCGCTTCCGGCTGCACTTCACGCCCGGCATCGCCACGAGCGCGGGGGGTGGGACCGACCGGGCGCTGCGGCTCAGCGTCTATCCGAACCCCGCGCAGAGCTACTTTGTGGTCGCGTACGGCAACGCCGGGCGGGGGCAACGGATCACCCTCTACAACGTGCAGGGGCGCACCATGTGGAGCGGCGAGACCGGCGGCGCGTTCGGCGAGGTCGAGGTGCCGACCACCGCCCTGCCGTCGGGTGTGTACGTGCTGCGCTTCGCCACCGGCGAGGGCTTCGTGAACCGGAAGGTGGTTGTGACCAAATGATGAAGCACACAAGTTGCCGGTCGTTTGCTCGCCTCCGGGCGGGCCGCGCGGCTCCCCGGAGGCGACTCAGACGATGCCCTCGCGCAGGGCCACGCGCACCAGCCCGGCCACGTTGGTGACGTCGAGCTTGCGCAGCAGGGCCTTGCGGTGGGTCTCGACGGTGGCGGGGGCCACGTTGAGCTGCTCGGCGATCTCGCGCGTGGCGTATCCCTCGGTCACCAGGCGCAGCACGTCGAGCTCACGGGGCGTCAGCGACTGGGCCTTCAGGTGGTGGGTGGGCGTCAGCTCGCGGCCGCGGTCGGCGAGCACCTCTGTGACACGGGAGCTGAAGTAGCGCTTGCCCACCGCGACGGTTTCGAGGCCGTGCAAAAAGTCCTCACGGTTCTCGTTCTTGAGCAGGTAGCCGTCGATGCCCATCGTCATCAGATGGCGAACGGTGGTCTGGTCCACGTGCATGCTCAGGATCACCGTGCGCAGCTCGGGCAGCTCGGGCCGGAGGCGTTTGATCAGCACCGGCCCCGTCAGGTGGGGCATGTCGAGGTCGGTCACCAGGATGTCGGGCCGTAGGATCGGGACCTTTTGCAGCGCCTCGCGGGGATCGGTGAACGCGGTCATTACCCGCAAAAAGGCGTGGTCGGCCAGCATCTGCTGCAAGCCGTCGATCATGAGCTGGTGGTCGTCGACGAGCACCACGGTGTAGGGCGTTTGCTTCACGAGAGGTCGGTGGTTACGGTGGCCAGCGTGCCGGCTCCGGGTTCGGAGGACCAATGTACGCGCCCGCCGACGAGCGCCAGGCGCTGCCGGACGTTGAGCAGGCCGTGCCCTTCGGCGGGCGTGTCGGTGGTCAGGCCGCGCCCGTTGTCTTCCACGCGCATCACCAGGCGGTTGCGGGTGCGGTAGAGCTGCACGTCGACGTGCGTGGCGTCGGCGTGTTTGACCACATTGTTGACCAGCTCTTGCAGCACGCGGTAGTAGGTCACCTCGACGGCCTCAGGCAAGCGCTCGTCCAGCCCGCGGTGCTCGAAGGCGTACTGCGTGGCGGCGTAGCGGAAGGTCTGCCGCAGCAGGCCCTCCACGGCGGGGCGGAGGCCCTCGTTGGTCAGCGCGCGGGGCATCATCTGGTGCGAGATGCCGCGCACCTCGTCGGCAGAACGCGTGAACGAGGCGGTCAGCTCGCGGAGTTGTGCGCCCAAGCGGCCGTCGGCGGTCTGCTGTTGCAAGTGTTGAAGCCCCAGCTTGACGGCGCTCAGTTGCTGGCCGATGCCGTCGTGCAGCTCGCGGCTCACGCGCTTGCGCTCCTCCTCGGCCGCCTGGATCGTGGCCGCGTAGCCCCGCTGCTGCTCGGCGATGACCGAGGCCTGAAGCCGCGCGTGGGCGACCTGCCGCTGGTACTGATAGAACGCCACGCCCCCCACGAGCAGCAGCAACAGGCCGCCGCCCAGCCCGACCAGTTGCCCCTGCTTGCGGGCGATGGTGGCGCGCTGGGTCTCCAACTTCAGGTCTTGCTCCGTGAGCCGCTGCTCCTGCTGCGCGGTGCGGTAGCGCGTCTCTAGGTCGTTGATCAGCTCGCTCTTAGCCAGGTTGCTCACGGAGTCGGACCAGGTAAGGTACTCTTCGTGGTAGGCCAGCGCCCGCCCGGCGTCGCCACGCTCTTTGTGCAGTTCGTAGAGCAGCCGCGTGGCGTCGCGGAGGTCCTCGAAGCTGCCCGTCAGGCGGGCCTCGGCCAGCGCCCGGTCGGCCACGTCGGCGCGCTGCGCCGGGCGGTTCAGGCGGGCGTAGACGTTGCACAGGCCGACGTAGACCGTGAACAGGTCCTCGTGCATCTCGTTGGCGGCGTACACCTCCACGCAGCGACGGTAGAGCGTCTCGGCCTCTTCGCCCCGCCCCAGGTGCTGCGAGGCGTCGGCCATCACGCCCAGCGAGTAGCTTTCGTAGAGGTCGTAGCCTAGGGCGGCGTACCCGCGCCGCGAGCGGTCGGCGTAGTGGTAGGCGCTGTCGTAGCGGCCCATCTCGACCAGCAGCGAGCCGGTGTTGTTGTCGACCGTGGCCAGCCCGAAGGCATCGCCCAGCCGGGTCAGCAGCGCGCGGGCGTCAGCGTAGTAGCGTTTAGCTTTTTGCCAGTTCTCCAACGACTTGAACACCAGCCCGATGTTGAGGTAGAGGTAGGCTACGTTCACCGAGTCGCGCAGCGCGTCGTAGTAGTCCACGGCCCGTAGGTAGTTTTCGACGGCGCGGTCCTTCTCACCGGCGGCGTCGGCCGTCACGCCGATGTTCTGGTACACGCGCGCCAGCATGGCGGTGTCGGCGGTCCGTTCGAAATAGGCCCGCGCGCGCTCGTTGTACGTCTGCGCCGTGGAGTAGTCGCCCTCGTCGTAGGCGGAGTTGCCCGTAAGCAAGTCGGCCGTCGCCAGCCCTTTCCGGTCGCCGATGCTTTCGGCGTAGTCTCGCATCCGGTCTTGGTAGAGCAGGCTGCTGTCGCGGTCCACATGGTAGTAGTGCGCCG
>JBARYS010000475.1:0-12898 GCA_049648155.1 Catalinimonas sp.
GGGTGCGGGCGGGCAGGTTGCCCAGCAGTGCCGCGCGGGCCTCGCCGAGGTTGCCCACCGTGGCCGAAATGCCCCACGTGCGCAGCCGGTCGGGTCCGGTAAACTCGCGCAGGCGTGCCAGGGCCAATTCGGTCTGCACGCCCCGCTTGGTGCCCAGCAGCTCGTGCCACTCGTCAACCACCACCGCGCGCACGTGCCGCAGCAGGCGGCGGGCGTCCTTGCGGCTCAGCAGCACATGGATGCTCTCAGGCGTGGTGACTAGGCAGGTGGGTGGCGTCTTGACCTGCCGCTGCCGGGCCGAGGGGGAGGTGTCGCCGGTGCGTAGCTCCACGCGCCAGGGCAGCCCGAGGTCGTCGCAAAAGCCCTGCGTAGCGCTCTGCAAGTCGCGCGCCAGGGCCCGCAGCGGCGTCACCCAGAGCACCCGCAGCCCCCCCTTTGGCGTCGTTCGCCAGTCGTCGGGATGCTCCTGAATCCAGTCGGCCACACACGCCCCCCAGAGGGCCAGGGTCTTACCGCTGCCGGTGGGGGCGTTCAGCAGGCCCCCGTGCCCGCTCAAGAAGGCGTCCCAAGTCTCTTTCTGGAAAGGGAACGGCTGCCAGCCGCGGTCGTGAAACCAGGTGTGGAGCGGGGCGGTGGGGTCGGCGGTGGGCACAGGGGCTTAAACCCACGATGAACCGTCGGGGTTGTGCGTTCCCGGGATTCACGGGGTGTGCGTCGCGCGGTCTGCCGTGAAGGGACATCGCGCCGAACGCCATGACGCCGCAACTACGAACCTCCGTATGGCCTCGAAACGGCCGGACGCTGTTGTTGCGAGTGACCCGTAGCCATCGGGGCGGTTCGCCGGCGGTCGGGGTTGGGATCGCTATCAGCATCGGTCATCGAAAACGCCCGATACCGATGCCGACCCCGATCTTTTGGCTAAGCACCTTGAAACCCGTCGCTTCGCTCGCAGCGACGGGTTTTACGATTTGGTGGGTTCACACCACAACGCCGCTACCAGACAAAATTGCGCCGCACTACCTGGGCCAGTTTATCGGTGTTGAGCACGCGCACGGTGCGCCCCTCGGTGGCGACGAGCGCTTCGTCCTTGAACTCGCTGAGCGTGCGGATCACCGTCTCCTTGGCGGTGCCGACCATGCCGGCCAGGTCCTCGCGCGTCACGCGGAAGCCCTCTTCGTGGCCCGGTTGTTCGGCCAGGGTCAGCAGCGCCTTGGCCGTGCGCTGCCGCACTGAGTGGTAGGCCATCCGCAGCAGCTGCTCCTCGCGCTCGATGAGATTGTGCGACAGCAGCTTGATGAACTTCATGGCGACGTCGTGGTTGCGGTACGACAGCGCCAGCACGTCTTGCTTGGGCAGCAGCACCAGCTCGCTGTTCTCGAGGGCTACCGCCGACTCGGGGTGGTTGGCGTTTTCGAACAGCGCCTGGTAGCCGAAAAACTCGCCCGGCCCCCACATGCCCGTCACGTACTCGCGGCCGTCCTCGCTGGTCTTGTAGGTCTTGATGCGCCCCTCGTGCACGAAGTAGAGGTACTGCGCGGCGCTGCCCACCAGAAATACCGGCCGCTTTTTGGCGTAGGCACGGGGGCGGTGCTGCCGCGAGAGGTCGCGCAGGTCGCGGAACGAGGCCGCCTCGTCGATCAGTTGGTGCAGCCCTTCAAGGCTCGGCGTGAACTCCTGCTGCTTCAGGCGGCTCTTACGGAGGCGCACCTCCACGGCGTCCAGCAGCTCGTGGTCGTCGAACGGCTTGGTCAGGTAGTCGTCGGCTCCCAGCGTCATGCCCTTGCGCAGGTCGTCGCGCTCGGCGCGGGCGGTCAGAAAGATAAAGGGAATCGAGGCGGTGGCCTCTTGCTGCTGCAACATGCGGATCACGCCGAAGCCGTCGAGCTCGGGCATCATGATGTCGCAAATGATCAGGGCGGGCTGGTAGTCGCGGGCCATCCGGACGCCGGTCTTGCCCTCGGCGGCGGTCCGCACGTCGTAGCCGGCCAGCTCCAGAATCTCGGCGGTGTTTTCCCGCACTTCCGGGTTGTCTTCGATCAGCAGGATAGTATCCATGGGGAGGAGGTTAATCGTAGTTTCAGATCGACGCGCGGATGGTTGTCCGTACGCTGAGCGCTTGCCTAAGATTTTTGTTCGAGATTGAGAAATAAGGGCTTTTTAGTCAGACGTAATAGTTTTCTCGAGGCAGCGGGGCACCCGTGGCGGCCGGCCTACCGGAAGAGCGGCGCTATTGGCGAGGAAAAATATCAAATACGGCTAAGAAAGCTCTCACCGTCTCAAGCCGAAGGAGAATCTTAAGCAAGCTCTAAAGTATTTGCCCTGACGCCTCTTCGGCCGAGAGCCGCACCGTGAACGTGGTGCCCTCGCCTTGGCGGCTCCGGTAGCGCAGCTTGCCGCCCATCAGCTCGACGTAACGCTTCACGATGTAGAGACCCAGCCCGGTGCCCTTGATGTGGGCCACATTGTCGGCGCGGAAGAAGCGGTTGAACAAGTACCGCTGCTCGGCTTCGGGGATGCCCAGGCCCACGTCGATCACGTCGATGGTCAGCGCCCCCGCCGTGTAGTCCAGCCGCAGGCGGATAGGGTCGCCCTCGGCCGAGTACTTGATCGCGTTCGACAGCAGGTTGTTGAGCACGTGCTTCAGCAGCTTGCGGTCCAGCAGCAGCCCTTCGGGCGGGGCGGTGGCGGTCTCGATGGTGATGCGCTGCCCACGCCGGGCCACGGTCTGCATCTCTTCGGCGGCCACTTGCAGCAGGTCGGCCACGTCGAGCGGCGTGGGTTGGGCCTGCACGTGCCCCTCTTCGATCTTGCCGATGGAGAGAAAGTCGTCGAGCACACCCACCAGATCATTGACGCTGCTCTTGATGCGCCGCAGGTGCTTGTCGATCCTGACGTCGGCGTCGGGGTGGTCGGCCTTCCGGTAGCGATCCACCAGCGAGGTCGACGAGAGGATCGTGCTCAGCGGAGTGCGGAACTCGTGCGAGGCCATCGAGACGAAGCGGGTCTTGAGCTCGTTCAGCTCGCGCTCCTTCTTCAGGGCGTGGCGCATCTCCTGCTCGGCTTTTTTAAGCTCGGTCACGTTCTCACCCACCACCAGTACCGAGCCGTCGTCGCCGGGCAACGGCGTGGCGTTGAGTACGAAGCAACGCTCCTGCCAGACCACCTCCATGGTGGCCGTCTGGCCGCCGCGCACCTTGTCGAGAAACGCCCGGCTGGTCTCGACCGTGTCGGCGGGCAGGTGGTCGAACAGCGTGCGGTTCAGCCACTCCTCGCGGCGCAATTTGAGGTCGTTGAGCGCCTGCCCGTCGAGGAACATCAGCCGGTTGTCGGCGTCGACCACGCTGATGAGTCCGTTCGGGAAGTGCCGTGCGATGGCCCGGTAGAGCGTCTGGCTCTTGCGTAGCTCGGCGTTGGCCTGGGCCAGTGCGCGGGTGCGTTGCTCCACGCGCTGCTCCAGCTCTCCGGCGCTGCGGGCCAGTTGCGCGCGGCTGTCGCGCAGGGCATCGGTGGTGCGCTTCCGCTCGGTCACGTCGATCAGGAACACCATCACCAACAGCTTGCCCTCCAGGTGCAGGTAGCTCAGGCCCGCCTCCACGAAGAACTCGGTGCCGTCCTTGCGGCGGGCACTCAGGTCCATGGCCGTGCCCATGCGGCGCACGTGCGGGCGGCGGCGGTAGGTGGCCCGGTGGGCGCGGTGCGCGTCGTGCATCCGGGAGGGGATGAGCGCTTCCACGGGTTTCCCGGTGAGTTCGTCGGTGGTGTAGCCGAAGAGTTGTTCACCGGCGGGGTTGATCCGCAAGATGCAACCCTCCGCGTCGGTCAGCAGGATGCCCTCTTGCGAGGACTCGAACATGGCGTGGAATAATTTTTCCTGTTGAAACAAGGTCTTCATGGCTCGGTGACAAAGGTAAATGTCGGCCCAAGCCGTCTAATGACCAAAGTCACCGAAACAAGTGGGAGGCATCACCGCACAACACGCAGATTGGGAGCAGTTTTGAGCGTTGAACAAATCTTTTCAGGGCACCACGAAACCTTTGCAAAAGTTATGAAACCGCCCCAACACTTTTTGGTGCCGACCGACTTCTCGGATGGTGCCTGCCAGGCCGTTCGCTACGCCGTCGACCTCGCCCACCGCAGCGGCGCGCGCTTGCTGCTCTATCACGCCGTTCACCTACCCGTGGGGGGGCGCGACAGCCTGATGACCTACCGCGTGATCGAGCAGATGCATGCCGACGCCGAGCAGCACTTTGAGCGGATGCGGCGAGAGATCCCCGGCCTCGACGAGGTGCTGCACCAGACACTCATTGAGGTCGGTCACCCGTTCGATAACCTCGTCTCGCTGCTCGACCGCCACCACGTTGACCTGATCGTGATGGGCACGCGCGGGGCCGGCGGGGCGCTCGGGCGGCTGCTCGGCAGCAACGCCGCCCGCCTGATGGGCCGGTGCCTCTGCCCGGTGTTGGCCGTGCCCCACAAGCAGAGCAAGCTCGTGCCGCCGGTGCGCCGCATCCTGTTCGCCACCGACTACGCCAACGGGGTGAGCGAGCGACAGATGCGCCCGCTGGTGAACCTGGCCGAGGCGTACGACGCCGAGATCACCGTGCTGAAGGTGGACGCCGAAGGCCCCATGCCGCCCGACGAGGAGCTGGTGACCGTCGGTGCGCCGCCCCTGCCCAACCAGGTACGGATGCAGGTGTACTTCGACCGCGTGCGTTCGAGCTACTACCTGACGCACCACGAGGACGTAGGGGAAGGCATCGAAGATTTTGTCCGCCTGCACGACATCGACGTGCTGGCCATGATGCCGCGCCGCCACTCGGTGTTCGAGCGCCTGACGCGCGGCAGCCACACCCGCCGCATGGCCCTGCGTGCGCACCTGCCCCTATTCGCTTTCCCGGGGTAGGGCGGTTCGGCCCCGTTGGGGCACATGAGATTGTGTGATTGTGATTGATTGTTTCCGTGTGCATTGGTCGCCGCCGGTCAACCACCCGGCGGCGATTTTTTATGTACGAGATCTGCCGAGACGCCGCCCCCGTACACTTCGGAGGCCCGGGTTGGCTCTCCCGCAAAAGATCTAATAGGCGCCCTTGTACTTACGGACGAACCACTCGACCGACACCAGCGCCAGCAGCACGAAGAAGAGCCACCGCAGGTCGATCAGTTCGGTGACGTCCTCGCGCGAGCGGATCACGCTCTTCGGTTGGTTCTCGGCAAGAAACGCCGGCAGGTCGGCGAGCTGCGCGGGGGTGAAAAAGCGCCCGCCGCTGCGCTGCGCCACCCGGCGGAGCAGGTCGTGGTCGGCGGTGACGTTGAGGGCTTCCAGCTCCAGATGGCGGACGGTGAACTGCCCCGCGCTCGTGGCGCGCGTGCCGTTCAGGTTGGTGACGGCGCGGTACGAATAGACGCCCTGCGGCAGACTGCCCACGACGAAGCGGGCGTTGCTCTCGCTGTTCACAAAGGCGTAGCGCCGCGTCTCGCCCGCTTCGTCGGTCACGTTCAGCTCAACCTCCTGGTTGTAGACTGGCTCGTAGATGTCGTTGTAGATCTCGGTCTCAAACACCACGCGCTCCGACTCCAGAAACTCGTCGTTGACGGGCGTGACGCGAAACTTCCGCTTGTCCTCTTTCGCCGAGAGCAACTGCACCAGCTTGCGCACCAGCTCGTCGGTGGCCTCGTGCTTGCCGGTCAGCTCGTACTCCTGCAGGCGCCAGCGCCAGAGGCCGTCGCCCGCCAGCACGGCCCGCTTCTGTGGTCCGGTGGGGTTGTAGGCCAGCAGGGGCTTATCGGTCACCACCCGCCCCACCTGTTGGTAGAGAATGGTCTCGGTGCCCGCCGCCGGGGTCCAGTCGCCGAACCGCACCGTGAGCGGCGGCAGGCGCGGCAACAGGCCCGGCAACTCACTGCCCAGGCGAAATCGGTTGAATGCCCCGGCGGGCGCGCCGGTCACCTCGTCATGCTGGCGGCCGCGCGGGGCCAGCGTCAGCACGCCGTTGTTGCGGTTGAACTCGGCCAGGTCGGTCTGCTCGCCCACGATGTACCACACCGGCGGGTTATTCTTCAGCACCTGCGGCAGCAGGGTGCTGAGGCGGGTGGCGGGCAGTTGGTGCAGGATTACGAGGTCGTAGGGGCCGTCGGCGTCGCTCAAATCGTTTACCCCCGGCACGTGGAAGATCAACTCGTAGTTCTCCTCTTCGGCCAGCGCCGCGCGGATCGCCTTCAGGTCGGGGTGCGGTGCGCGGGCCACCACCAGAATCTTCTCGCGGGCGTCGATCACGTCGACGAAGGCGCTGCGCTGGTTGTTGGCGGTGGTGAACTCACCCCCGAGCGGCTCGACCACCACCTCGAAGCGTTGCGTGCCCGCCTCGGTGCCTGCCGTCAGAAACTCGACCTGTTGCAGCCCCCCCTCGGGTCCGAACGTGAGGCGCTCTTCGGCCAGGGTCTGGCCGCGCCGTTGCAGGCGCACGCGCACGGTCTGCCCGCCGAAGCCCGCGTTCTGCACCTCAGCCACGATGGGGAAGCGGTTGCCCCGGTAAGCGATCTTGTTGTAGTAGACGGCCCGCAGCTTCAGGTCGCGCTGCACGGTGGTGTCGCCCAGCCCCACGGCCCATACCGGGAACGTCCAGTCGCGGTAAACCGGCGAGGTGCCTTGGTTGTAGATGCCGTCCGAAGCCAGCACCACCCCACCCAGGTTGCGGTTTTCGTAGTCGTCGCCCACGCGCCGCAGCAGGTCGTTCAGGTCGGTGGTGGGGCCGTCGAAGTCCACGTCGCCCCAACTCTCGGTCGGTCCACCCAACGTACGCACCTCCACGCGCACCTCGCCGCCGCCCACCACTTCGGCCGCCATCCGCAGTTGTGCGACGGCCTCGCGCAACGCCGCCGAGTCGGTTCCCAGCGCCACCGAGCGCGAGTTGTCGACGGCAAATACCAGCGTGGGCGGCTCAATCTGATTGCGGACGCGCCGGACGAACGGACCCAGCAGCAAGAAACAGAGCAGGCTGACCAGCACGAAGCGGAGCGCCGCCAGCACGCGGTCTAGCCACCGGGGCCAGGGGTTCCGCACGCGGAGGTAGAGCGCCAGTGCGTAGGCGGCCCCCACCAGCAGGCAGAGCAGGTAAAACCAAGGGGAATATTGCGTCAGCAGTTGAAAGCGAGACATTTGGAACAATGAGCAGTTAGCAATGAGCAGTACCGAGAGGCCGTCTGCCCGGATCATCTGCCGCACGAAACCTGCGAGGAAGACGGTTGGTGCGTGAATCTTCAAAAGTACGCCGATCCGGACGGGCACCGGGGTGGCGGAGCGTGGTCTTCTTTGGGAAACGGGAATTGGCGGAGTCGGATAAATGCCGACCCTGATGCCGATAGCGATACCGACCCCGATGCTGACTCGAACCACCGACGCCGTACGCCGACGCTGCTGCCGGTTCGGACCCCGATGCCGTGCGTCCGCCTTAAGTTGCCGGTTGCTTGTGTGGTACGATTCCCGTTGCTTTGCGCTTCACCCGCCTCCACCCCATGAAAGTAGTCATCCCCGTGGCCGGCCTCGGGTCGCGGATGCGCCCCCACACGCACACCCAACCCAAGGCGCTGCTGCCCGTGGCGGGGAAGGCCATCCTGGCGCACATCGTCGACAACCTGCGAACGTACGGCCTGCGCGACTTCGTGTTCGTGGTGGGCTACCTGAGCGAGAAGATCGACGCCTTCCTGGCCGAGCGATACCCCAACGGCGAGCTGCGGCGGCGCATGGTGTTGCAGGAGCCCCGGCTGGGTATCGCCCACGCGCTGCTGTCGGCCCGCGCCGAGATCGAGGGGGAGTCGGAGGTGTTGGTCGTGCTCGGCGACACCATCGTGCAGTTCGACTTGGAAGCCATGCGCCGCACGCCGGGCACGGTGCTGGGCGTGCGGCGGGTGGAGCGGCCCGGACAGTTCGGGGTGGCTGACCTCGACGAAGCGGGGCGGGTGCGGCGGCTCGTCGAGAAGCCCCGCATCCCGAAGTCGAACCTAGCGCTGGTGGGCGTCTACAAAATCCACCGCCCGGCGGCGCTGCTCGACACCATCGAAGAGATGATCGCCGAGGACGCGCGCACGCAGGGGCAGTTTCACCTGACCGACGCGCTGATGCGCCGCGTGGGGGCCGGCGAGGTCATGACCACCCAGACGGTCGACAACTGGTTCGACTGCGGACGTAAGCAGACGCTGCTCGACGCCAACGCTACGCTGCTGGACCGCCGCCCGCCCGAGGCGCTGCCCACCTTCCCCGACACGGTGCTGATTCCGCCCGTGAGCATCGGCGAGGGGTGCGACATCCGGGCGTCGGTGATCGGCCCGCACGTGGCCGTGGCCGACCACACCACGGTGTACGGCTCGGTGGTGCGCGACACCATCGTGGGGGCGTACAGCAAGCTGGAGAACGTGGTGCTGCACCGCTCGCTGATCGGCAACGACACCTCGCTGCGGGGCCTCAGCCAGAGCCTAAGCATCGGCGACGACACCGAGATCGACTTCTCCTGACCTTTTTTCCACCTTACGCTCCGGCCTTCTCCTCTAGGAAGTTGCCGAAGCTGTTCATCACCCAAAGGTGCAGCCGCGCCTGCGTCGAGATGTAGAGAAACCACGGCAGCCGGGGCACGAACTCGTGGATGGCCGTCATCACGTAGCGCCCGCCCATCACGTTGCGGAACTCCAGCCAGCCGTGGTCGGTGCGCTTCACCAGCAGCCCGCCCGTGATGTAGAACAGTTGCCGCTCGCGGTTGCTGCGGTCTTCGACGTGCTCCATGCGCAGGATGGGCCAGGGCATGCCCAGCACGTGAAAGGCGACCTCGTTGGGGCGGCGGCGGCGCGTCTGCACCAAGTTGCCCAGAAAGTGCGGCAGCCACTGGAAGTACCATTTGGCGATGCGCAGCGTGGGCTGCCGGTCCGGGTTCACCAGGCGCTGGTAGCTGCGCACGGTGTTCGCTTCGCGCCGTGTCGGCTCGGCGGCGGGCAGGGGCGGCAGCACACGCAGGTGGCCCTCGTGGAGCGGTTGCGTGGAGATGCGGAACGACCGGCCGAAATGCGCGCGGTTGCCGAACACCCCGGCGGGCAGGTCGGGCGCGTACTGGGCACGGGGGGTACCGAAGCGCAGGAGGTGCTCGGCCGCGCGCCGGAGCCTCGCCGGGCGGCCCGTGTCGCGCCGGGGCGCTTGCAGGTGTAGAATCGTCAGGGGCAGTTCGGTCTCGCTGAACAACCATTCGACCTCACGCTGACTGCCGGGGGCGTCGTCGGTACGGAAGCGGCGCTCTCCGCCGAGCACGCTGCCCATCAGCACCACGTGGGTGATCCGGTTGGCGACGGCGGCGCGGGCCACGGTGTCGGCCAGCAGCAGATTGGCGTCGGCCACGCTGCCCTGGTTCAGGCGCGTGGAGGGGCGGGCGTCGTGAAAAAGGTAGAGCAGAAAGTCAGCCCCGCGCAGCGCCTCGGTGGCGCTGGTGATTGAGTAGAAGTCGACCCACCGCCAGCGCACGGCCTGGTCGGTCTGTTCGGTGACCTTGTCGGCACTCAGGGCGATGATGTCGTAGCGGTGCCCGAGCAGAGCGATGAGCCAGCGCCCCACGGGGCTATCGGCCCCCACGAGGGCGATGGTCTGGCGGAGCGGCGGACCTTGGGGCATGGGCGGGAGGGGGTTGGTGAAGAAGATGCCTACCTATGCATTCGTACTTTGCGGGCTTTTCGTTGTGATCGGACGCCCGCCGCCGGGCGGAAGTGCCCCCCTTTTCCTCCTATGGTTCTCTACAACATCACGTTCAACGTCGAGACGGCCGCGCGCGACGCCTGGCTCGACCACCTCTACGCCCACTTCCTGCCCGCCGCCCTCGCCACCGGCCTGCCCCACGACTCCGCCGTCTGGGAGGTCACGGGTGCGTATGCCGGCGACGGTGTCACCTACAGCGCGCAGCTCTTCTTCGACGACCCCGCCGCCGCCGAACGCTTCGAGGCCGACTACTTGCCCGCGCTGCAACAAGCGATGCACCTGGCCCTGCCGGGGCAGTTCGTCTTCTTCCGAACCATCCTGCTGCGACACGCCCGGTGAAGGGGCCGCCGAACATTCGGCCGGGGCGGAAAGTTGAGAGGGAGATGCAGCCGCTCGCCCACCCTACCCCTACCTCCGGCCTGCTGCCCCGCCGGGTGGCTTGGTTCGTGGCGGTGGTCCACGCCGGGGGGCTGGTGGGTATGCTGCTGCCGCCGACGCGCACGTACTTCGTGGCGCTGACGCCGCTGAGCCTGCTCTTCACGGCGGCGGTGCTGGTCTGGTTTCACGTCTGGTCGCCCCGGGCGGCATCCTCGTTCGAGGCGGCGCTCCGGCGGCCGTCGCGGGCGTTCTGGGTCTTTGCGGCGGGCACCTTCGCCGCCGGTTGGAGCGTGGAGTGGCTGGGCGTGCACACCGGCTGGATCTTCGGCGACTACGCCTACGGCGGCACGCTGGGCCTGAAGGTGGACGGCATTCCGCTGATGATCGGCGTAAACTGGTTTATCCTGGTCTACGCCGTCGGTACGCTGCTGCACCGGCTGCCCTGGCCGAACGTAGCGCGCGCGGCCCTCGGAGCCACGGTAATGACGGCGCTCGACGTGCTGATCGAACCCACGGCCATCGCCTACGACTATTGGGCGTGGGCCGGGGGGGCGGTGCCGCTCCGCAACTACGTGGGGTGGTGGGCCGTAGCCTTTGCGTTGTTACTATGGTTCGGCCGCACGCGCTTCCCCAAGGGCAACCCCCTAGCGGGACCGGTGCTGGCCGCACAAGCGGGTTTTTTCCTGCTGCACGCCCTGCTGGGGCCGTGAAAACATTCTTTCAAAGTTTATCCTACCCGGAAGAACACTTTCGGACGGGGCCGGTTCAAGAGAGTAAGACTATGATTTTAGGTGTTACCATGATCGCGCTGGGCTTCGTAGGGATGGAGTTGGCCTCCTGGGCCATCCATCGTTACCTGATGCACGGTCCGCTTTGGTTTATCCACCAGACGCACCACGCGCCCGGACGCCCGCCGCGCTGGGAGTGGAACGACGTGTTCACGCTCTTCTTCGGTGGGGTGGCCGTGGTGCTGATCGTGCTTGGCAGCGGCACTTGGGACGCCCGCTTCTGGCTCGGCGTGGGCATCGCCCTGTACGGCACCGTCTACTTCGTAGTGCACGACCTGTTTATTCACCGCCGCCTGCCCAAATGGGCGTGGCGCAGCGAAAACCCTTACCTGCGTCGGCTCTACCGTGGGCACCAGATGCATCACCAGTCGCGCGAGCGGCTGCCGAGTCGCGCCTACGGCCTGCTGTGGGTGCGCAACACCGTGTTTGAGGAGAATAAAATTCTAACCGAGAAGGAGAAGCCGTGAGCACGTACTCAATCAAAGACCTGGAGCACCTGTCGGGCATCAAGGCCCACACGTTGCGCGTTTGGGAGCAGCGCTACAACATCGTTAACCCCAAGCGTACCGACACCAACATCCGCTACTACGACGTAGAGGACCTGAAGCTGGTGCTCAACATCTCGCTGCTCAACGAACACGGCTTTAAGATTTCGAAGATCGCCCGGATGACGCCCGACGCGATGCAGCGCGAGATCACGTCGCTCACGCAGCGGTCGAACACCTACTCAGACCAGATCCAGGCGCTCACGGTGAGCATGATCGACCTCGACGAGGAGCGGTTCGAGAAGACCATGGCCACGAACATCTTGCAGCACGGCTTCGAAAAGACCATGCTCAACGTGATCTACCCCTTCCTGCACAAGATCGGCCTGCTCTGGCAGACGGGGGCCGTCAACCCCGCGCAGGAGCACTTCATCACTTACCTGATCCGTCAGAAGCTGATCGTCGCCATCGACGGGCAACTGGCGCACTCGCACTCTGGCCAGAAGAAGTTTATCCTCTTTTTGCCCGACGGCGAGCTGCACGAGCTGAGCCTGCTCTTCGCCAACTTTTTGGTGCGCTCGCGGCAGCACAAGGTGATCTACCTCGGGCAGAGTATGCCCTACGAAGACGTGGTCGAGGCGCACCGCATCCACGAGCCTGAGTACATCTTCTCGATCATCACCACCATGCCCGGTCCGTCCGACATCCAGGCGTACGTGGACCGTTTGGGGGGCGGCTTCCCCGGCTCCACCGTGCTGCTGACCGGTTTTCAGGTGGTGGGACAAGACCTGCAAGTGCCCGACAACGTGCGCATCCTGAACCGTATGGACGAGCTGATCGAACTGCTGGAAGCTTAGGCCATCGGCCTTTTCAGCGTCTATTAGCGTCGACGGGCCATTCGCGCCGCAGCAAGCTCCACACTTCCAGGTCGTGAAATTGACCGTTGAGGAGCTCGCCGTTGCGCTCTATTCCTTCCAGGTGGAAACCCAGCTTCTGCGGAATGGCCCGGCTGCGGTCGTTGCTCAGCCCGCAGCGGATGCGCACGGCGTTAATTTCCGCCCGTTCGAAGAGGTACCCCAGTAGCGTCTGCACCGCCCTCAGCATCAGCCCCTGCCCCTCTTGGTCGGCGGCGAGCCAGTAGCCCACTTCCGTCTTGCGGTTCTGTCGATCAGTGTCGCGCGTGCCGATCAGCCCCGCTGCCGCCTCTTCGTGGCGAATCAGGGCGATGTACTCGCGCCGCTCGGGCGGAATGCGCAACACCGACGAGACGAACGCCCGCGTGTCGCGCTCGTGGCGCGTGTGGTCCACGAACGGCAGCCAGCGCCGCAGGTGCGTGCGGTTCTGATCGATGAGGCGAAAGATATCGGGCACGTGGGCATAGCGCAGAGGCTCTAGGCGGATGGTATTCGACACGCGCAGCGGGGGCAGGGTGCGTTCGTCGGGCAACGACGTCATGCGGGAGCGTTAGGTGAGCGGCAAGGTAGCCCACCGACGGAGGAGGTGAAAGGGGAGGGGAATCA
>JBARYS010000476.1:0-6685 GCA_049648155.1 Catalinimonas sp.
ACGTACTACCCGCGCTTCGGCTTCCGGCCCGCCGCCGAGCGGGGCATCACCGACGCGTACGGAGCGCCGCCCGAAGCCTTCATGGTGCTCGAACTGCGCCCAGGGGCCCTCGCGGACGTAACCGGCACGGTGCTTTACGACCCGGCTCTGTCCGAAGCATGAGCCGCGCGCACGTCCACGGACGGCGCGGCGAAGAGCTGGCGGCCGAATACTTCGAGAAACGGGGCTGGGCCGTGGTCGCCCGCAACTACCGTCACCGCCGGGCCGAAGTCGACCTGATCGTCCGCCGGGAAGATCTGCTGGTATTCGTGGAAGTGAAGACCCGTGCCTCCGACGCGTGGGGACCGCCCGAGTCGTTCGTTACGGACGCGCAGGCAGAGCGAGTGCTACGGGTTGCCGACGAGTACCTACACGAGCACGATTGGACGGGCGCAATCCGCTTCGACGTGGTGGCGGTGCACCTACGGCCGGACGGCCCGGAGTTGCACCACTTCGAAGACGCGTTCTACTAAAGCGGCTTAAACTGTTCGAACGCCTCGCCGCAGTTGTCGCAACGGTGCAGCGAGCGGCAGAGCGTCGGGCCGAAGGGAGAGCGCATCACGGTGTTGTCGCTGCTGCAGTGCGGGCAGGGCACGTGTTCGAGCACGTCGAGGTCGAGCATCAGCCCCCCGGCGGGCGGTGGCGGGGCCAGCCCGAACGATTGCAATGCCGCGCGCCCCCGGGCGTTGATGCGGTCCGACGTCCAGGGCTGATCGTAGGTGACGACGACCTCCGGCGCGGCCACACCGTGCGCGCGCAGGGTCTGCTCCACCTCGCGCCGCATGTGGTCGAGAGCGGGGCAGCCGGCGAAGGTGGGCGTCATCTCGACCCGCACGTGCGTTTCGTCCACGTGAACCCCGACGATCACGCCGAGGTCTACGAGTGAGACGGTCGGAATCTCGGGATCCTTGACGGCTTGCAGCCAGTCGAGAATGTCTTGTTGGGTGGTGCCGGTGTCAATCATGGTGGTGGTGGTGGTGGTAAGTGTTGAGATGTCCTACCACTCCCCGTCGGGCTCGATGCGGAAGACTTCGCTCATCTCGTCCAACAGGGGTGCCAGGTGCTCGGTGTGACGGCCGGCGCGTCCGCCGTACGCCGGGGTGATCGTGCTGAAGTCGGGAAGCGCCAGTTGCGTCTTTTGCAGAATGTCGCGGACGCGCTCTTCCCAGGCGGCTTGCAGCAGGGCCTCGCCGGTGAACAGCCCCTCGCCGATGATCTCCGCCTCGCGCGGTGGGGCTTCGAAGACGCCCAGTGCCCAGGGCAGCGCCTCGTCGAGGGCAGCTTGCAGGCGCGTGCGGGCCGCCACGGTGGCGTTGCCGAGCTGCTTGATCCAGGTGCGGCCGTGCAGGTCGTGGTACTTCACCTCGCCGGTGAACTTGCGCGCCAGTTGCGCCAGGGGCACGTAGCTCGACGACTGCAACGCCCGGAAGCGCAGCAGCAGCGCGGTGTCGAACAGGAAGTGCCGCATCAGGCTGAACTCGTACGCCCCGATGGGCAACTCGACGAGGTGGCAGCAGCGGAACGCCCCGGCCTCGCGCCGAAAGGCCACCTGGTCGGGGTCCGGCTCGCCGAGGTCGTGCAGCAACTTGTAGAGCGCCCAACTCTGTCCCACCTTGTCTTGCGCCATCGAAGCGAAGGCGATATCTTCTTCCAAAATCGGCCCGAGACCGGTCCATTCGGCGTTGCGGTGACCTAAAATCAGCAGGTCGTCGGCCAGGTGGTAGAGCAGGTCTTTGAGGGCGGGGTGGTTCATGGTGTGGTGGGGGTTACGTGTTCGTATCGCGATGCGCGGCGGTCGCCCATGTCGCCGTAGAGACGCAATGTCTTGCGTCTCTACGGCGACATGGGCGACATCTTCGTATGTCGTCATCCGCCCTGTCGCGCCTGGAATGCCTTCAACTTGTCGGTCGTTTTGTAGGCCGTCGCGTCGCGGTATTTCTTTTCGGGCAGGGTGGTCCAAAAGTCGCGGTCTTCTTCGTCGGAGGCGTGCATGGCGGCGGCGGGCGCTATCCAGACGTTCAGGGGCACTTCCGCACCCAGCGTCTTGCGCGCGGCGTGGGCGGCAGCCGGCGGATCAGCGGCCTCGACCATCCCGGCGAACTGGTGCTGCTTGCCTCGCTTCTGCAGGTGAAAGACCACGTAGGCTTCCGATGCACCGGCGGCAGGACCGGCGGGCGGCAGGGCGTCGTAAGCGTTCTGGTCGCCCTCCACGTACGCGCTCACCCAGACGGCGTCCGTCGGCACCACGGCCAGCCCCACGCAGCCCCGCCCCCGGCGGCTGTACTGCTCCTTGGCGAAGAGAAAGGCCATCTCGGCGTCGGGCGCGTGGACGATGCCCGCGTGTTCGGGCGGTTTGTTATCGCGCGCCTGCACGAACACCTCCCACGTGCCGAACTGATCAAGCGGCGGCTTCTCGCTGGGCGTGACGTCCGTGGCGAGCGCCATGCGGTTGATGCGGGGATCGAGGGAGGTGGTGGGCATAGTGCAGAAGAGGCTTTTTGATGGTCGGGGGAGGTTCCTAGTTGCGCCTTCACTCTCGTTCAGGCGCGCCCTTGGAATGACAGGGCAGTGATGAACCCGTGCGTCAGGCGAGGGGCTGCACGTAGGCAGCTTCGGGGCGCTTGAGGGCTTGGCGCACCCACGCACCGCGCTCCTCGGCGGTACGACGGACGGCCAGCCGCTCGGCGTTGCAGGGGCCGTCGCCGTTGATGACGCGCTTGAACTCGGCCCAGTCAGGTTCGGTGTAGTGCCACTTTCCTGTCTCGGCGTCTTTGCGCAGCAGCGGGTCGGGCAGCGTCAGGCCGAGCTCCCAGATTTTGGGCACGTACATGTCGAGGAACTGCTGACGACAGTCGTCGTTCGAGGCCATCTTGACCTTCCAGCGCATCAGCGTCTCGGTGTGCACCGACATACGGTCGGGTGGGCCGAAGAAGTGCATCAGCGGCGGCCACCAGCGGTGCAGCGCCTCCTGCACCATCTGCCGCTGCTTGGGCGTGCCGGTGGCGAGCGTCACCACGGCGTCGTGGCCGTACTTGAGGTGGAACGACTCCTCGGCGCAGATGCGCTCCAGCGCGCGGCAATAGGGCCCATAGCTCCCCCGGGCGTTGGCGAGCTGGTTGACGATGGCCCCGGCGTCGACGAGCCAAGAGATCACCGTGCTGTCGGCCCACGTGAAGGCGGGGTAGTTGAAAATGTTCGAGTACTTCGAGCGGCCGTTGATGAGATCGTCGAGCATGGCCTCGCGGGGTTTGCCCAGCGTCTCGGCCGCGCCGTAGAGGAGTTGCGCGTGGCCCACTTCGTCCTGCACCTTCGCCATGAGCGCCAGCTTGCGCTTGAAGCCCGGCGCGCGGGTGATCCACGTGCCCTCGGGCAGCGCCCCGATCAGCTCCGAGTGCGCGTGCTGCTCGATCATGCGGATCAACTGCTTGCGGTAGAGTTCGGGCATCCAGTCGCGTGGCTCAATCTTCTCGCCTCGCCCGATGCGCGCCTCGAAGGCCGCCAGTTGCTCCTGATACTCCGCCGACGCCGGGTCGTCCTGCACCGACATGGTTTCGAAAATGGTTCCTCCTCCGTACATGGTTGTTTGGGTTTTAGCTGTTGGTGGTTGGCGCTTACGCCCCGTCTTCGGTCTTCCTACTTCCATCCTCTTTCAGCCCTCGCAGCAGCAGATCGTACAGCTGCGCGGCAATTTGTTCGGACGACATCGCGCCGTCGGGTCGGTACCACTGGTAGGTCCAGTTGAGGGCCGACAGCACCGTGAGCGTCGTGAACTTCGGGTCGACTGCCCGGAACGCGCCCGCCTCGACGCCCGCCGTAATTACCGCCCGGAAGCGCTCCTCGTAGCGGTCGCGTAGGGCACGGAAATCGGTCAGCGAAGGCTCGCTCAGGTGCCTCCACTCGTGCAGAAACACCGCCGCCGGGGCCGGGTGCCCGGTGATTACGCTCACGTGGGCCGTAACGTACCGCCGCAACTGCTCGGCCGGAGCAAGGCCGGGGGCCTCGGCCGTATCGAGGGCGGCAAAAAAGCGGTCGGCCATGTCGAAGCAGATTTTCCGCAGTAGCTCCTCCTTCGAGCGCACGTGGGCATAGAGCGAAGCCGCCTCTACCCCCACCCGGCGGGCCAGGTCGCGCATGGTCGTGGCAGCGTAACCACGTTCGCGGAAAAGCTCGGTGGCTTTCCGTTCGAGGCGCAGCTTGGGGGTTTCAGTGAGCGTAGGCATGATTGGGATGATCAGACTTGCCGAACAAACTTACTAACTAACGCTCGTTAGGAAAGGTTTGCTTGCTTTTAAGATACCCTCGATGGGCGAACGCCACGAAACAACTAACCGGCCACCACGCGGACGGAAGTCCTCGCGGTGGCCGGTTATAAAATCAGTGTTCGTACCGATCAGACGAGCACGGGCGCGGCGGCAGGGTGGTCGGCGAACGCGTGAATGTCGTCGAGGTTCAGCCGGTCGGTGATACGATCTGAATAGTGCAGTTGGCGCACGATGCCCGCTTCGTCGATCAGAAACTCGGCGGGCATCGTCTCGTTCGATTCGCCCCCGGTGGGAAAATGCAGCGGAGCACCCTTCAGCTTGGCTTGCACCGACGAGACGAAGAAAGTTTTCAACGGAGGTTTCTTCTTGCTCTCTTCCAGGCCATAGACGCCGTACCAGTGCTTCTCGGGGTCGGAGACGAGCGGAATTGGCGATGCTCCCTGGTGGAAAGAACTCATCTTGATGAGCTTGGCCTTCGATTCGAAGAAGAAGACCATGTCGAGGCCGCGCGCCTGAAACGCCGCGTGCGCCTTCGCGAGCGTGTAGACGCGCATGTTGCAGAAGGGGCAGCCCACGTGTCGGAAAAAGGCCAGCAGTACCTTTCGTCCCCGATATGCCTCCAGGGTGATGGGGCGGCCGTCCACGTCGTCGACGGAGAACGGCGGGGCCGGGGCGTTGATGTCTAATCGCATGAGGATCGTAAGGATTGTTAAGTTGGTCGTTAGGTGACGCTCACACATGCGCAAGCGTATCTTTCAAAGAAAGCTCTTAATGGAACGTACGTTCCAGATAACGAGACCGAAAGCTTACTCACGTACTTTTCAGGCCGTCCTCATCCTACCCGTTGCGGCCAAACGGAACGGCGCACGGCCTGTTTGCTTCCGGCGTCCAAATCGTCCCGGCTTCGTCTCCGTATGAAGCAGAAAAACGTACGCTCATGGCCGAACCCAAACGCCGTCCCAACGCCTTTCTCGACCGGTTGAACCTGATTTATTACGCCCTGCTGTCGGTGTCTTTGATACTGTTCCTCTACACCTATCTGGAAGAGACCGCCGAGGCACAGGCGGGTGGGCCGCGCGGCACGGCGCTCAACTACGACACCGACCCGACGCTGGCGTGGTCGGTACGGCTCGGCGTGGGGCTGCTGGCGCTAGTCGACACGGCGGCGGGCTTCTTGCTGTTCCGTCGGCAATTGGCGGCCATCGACAAGCGAGCACCCCTCGACGAGAAGCTGGCCCGCTACCGGCGGGCGTTTCTGGTGCAGGTGGCCCTCTACGCCTCGGCCATGCTGCTGGTGGCGGTCTTCTACTACTTCAGCGGCGACGAGGTGTTCGCCTTCCTCTACGTCATTGTACTGCTGATCTCTGCCTCGGCCCGCCCCTCGCTGCATGCGCTGCGCACCCGCTTGGCGCTGACTCAGGAGGAGACGCGCCAACTCTCGGCTACCGACGTGGTGACGTAAGCGGGCGTGGGGCGACGTTACTCTCCGCTAGAACTTCTGCCTCACCTGCACTTTGACTTCGGTGCGCAGCGGACCTTCCACCCGGTTCACGCCGCTGCCGATTTCGTCGCGGTCGCGGTAGTGCGTGCGGGCGTAGCGGAAGTAGAGGTCTGTGGTGCGGGCCACACGGTATTGCCCCACCAGGTACGTCCGTACGCCCCGCCCGGCCAGCGCGGGGAAGGAGAACGCGTAGAGCACGTCATGCTCGTAGAGGTACTGCCGCGTGTTGTAGTCGTCGGTCTCGAACAGCGCCACGCGGCCCGTCAGCCGCCAGCGGTCGGCGGTCCAGCCGAAGTCCTGCGCCAACACGTAGCCCACCGAGGTGGTGCGCGTGGTCGGGGTCGGCTCGATCACGTAGGTGCCCCCTTGCAGGCGGGTGCGGAACAAGAGGTGGTCGTCGGGGCGCGTCTCGAAGTGCAGCAGCACGTTGGTACGGCGCTGCGGCGAGAGGTAGTCGAGGCGGGTGGTGTTGCCGGGCTGGTTGCGCCCGCGCCCCTCGCGTCGAAACTGCCCGTACGCGCGCGTTTGTCGGGTGAAGCGGTACTGCGCCCGCACGAGGTACTCCTGCCCGTCGACCGGCGCGTCCGAGAGGTAAGAGAGCCAGGGGAAGCGGTAGCGGTCGAAAAAAGCGTTGACTTCTAATTTCGGCAGCGGGCGCAGCTTCAGCCCCCAGTAGATGCCCTGCTCGTTCTGGTTGCGCGTGCGTTCGCCGAAGGCCGCGCCGTAGAGCGTGTGGAAGTCGCGGTCGTAGCGGCGCACCACCACGGCCGCGTCGACCGTCGGCGAGAGGCTCGCCAGCACGCCGCCCACCCCGCCCAGGCCACCGCTCGACGAGCGCCCCACCTCGCCGAACCAGTTGAGGTTGCGCCAGGTGCCGCTCGCG
>JBARYS010000477.1:0-7897 GCA_049648155.1 Catalinimonas sp.
CCGCCGGGCGGAGCTGGTACCTAACGCTGGGGGTACGGCTGTAAGGGAGGGCTTTTTCGGGAAACCGGAGGCTTACCGGCGCGCACGCCGCTCGGTCGGCGCACCTTCTCGGCGAGCCGTCGCATCAGCTCGGTCGGCGAGACCACGGTGACCTCTTTCGACAGCGGAAAGATCGCTTTATCCCACTCCGAGCAACCCCGGGAAGAAGGCCACCAGCAGCAGAAACAGCAGTTGGATGAGCAAAAACGGCACGATGCCCCGGTAGAGGTGGGCGGTCGTCACGCCCGGCGGGGCCACGCCCTTGAGGTAGAACAGCGCGAAGCCGAACGGCGGCGAGAGGAACGAGGTCTGCAAGTTGAGTGCCAGCAGCACGCCCAGCCAGACCAGGTCGACGCCGAGCCGCTGGAAGAGCGGGGCCACCACCGGCACGAAGATGAAGATGATCTCGATAAAGTCGATGAAGAAGCCCGCCACGAACACGGCCACCATCACCAGCAGGAGGAAGGTGCCCGCCGAGAGGTCCGCGCGCTCGATGAGGGCCGTCAGCACCCGGTCGCCGCCCAGGTAGCGAAACACGAACGTGAAGGCCGTCGCGCCGACCAAGATCAGGAACACCATGCAGGTCAGGTGCGTGGTCTCGCGCGTCACCTCGCGGAGGACGGAGAGCTTCAGGCGGCCCTGCGCGGCCGTCAGTGCGGTGGCTCCCAGCGCCCCTACGGCCGCCGCCTCGGTGGGAGAAGCCACGCCCGCGAAGATCGACCCCAGCACGGCCACGATCAGGAGAAAGGGCAGCACGAAAGCCCCCACCACGCGGCGCAGCGTGTTGCCCCGGCGGAAGGCCGCCACCTCGTCGGGCGGCATGGCGGGCAGCAGGTGCGGCCGGAGCTGCGCCAGCACCAGGATGTAGGCCACGTAGCACCCCACCAGCAGTGCGCCCGGCAGCAGGGCGGCAGCGAACAGCTCCCCTACGGGCACGCCGAGCACGTCGCCGAGCAGCACCAGCACCACCGAGGGCGGGATGATCTGCCCCAAAGTACCGGCCGAGGCGATGGTGCCCGTGGCCAGCGTGGGTGGATAGCCGCGCTTCAGCATCACGGGCAGCGAGATCAGCCCCATCGTCACGACGGTCGCCCCTACGATGCCCGTCGAGGCGGCCAGCAGCGCGCCCACCACCACCACCGACAGCGCCAGTCCGCCCCGGAAGCGCCCGAACAGCAGCGCCATCGTTTCGAGCAGCCGCTCGGCCAGCCCCGACTTTTCGAGCATGATGCCCATGTAGACGAACAGCGGCACGGCCAGCAGCACGTAGTTGGTCATCGTTCCCCAGATGCGCAGCGCGAGCACGTAGAACGTGTCGGCGTCGAACACCAGTAGGCCGAATACCACCGCCAAGCCCCCCAGCGTAAAGGCCACCGGAAAGCCGACCAGGATCAGCGCGAACACCAATGCGAAGAGGATGAAGGGCAGTGCGTCGGTCATCGGGCGGGGCGTTCGGTGATGACCAGCAGCGCCCGCGCGGCTTCGGCAACGCCCTGGAGAGAGAGCAGCGCAAAACCCAGCGGGATGGCCGCTTTAATCAGGTAGCGGAAGGGCAGGCCGCCGGGGTCGGGCGACGACTCGGCGAAGCGGAAGCTGTTGCTCGTGAAGCGCCACCCCGCCCGCGCCGCCACCCAGCAGAAGGGCAGCAGAAAGCAGACCACGCCCAGCAGGTTGACCCAGGCACGCCCCCGGGGCGAGAGGCGGCAGTAGAACACGTCGACGCGCACGTGGCGGTCGTGCTTATAGGCCCAGCCCGCACCGAGTAGAAACACCAAGGCAAACAGGTGCCACTCGGCCTCGACCACGCCCACCTGCGTGTAGTTGAAGGCGTAGCGCGTCAGCACGTCGTAGCCGATCAGCAGCACCAGGGCGGTGTTGAGCCAAGAGACGGCCCGCCCCACGCCCTCGTTCACCCGGTCGATGGCACCGGCCACACGGTGCAGCAGGGTGGGCATCAGGCGGGGCGGATTTGGTCGAAGTAGGCGCGGTCGGTCACCTGCGCCCAGGTGTCCATACGCTGCTGGAAGGCCCGGTAGGCATCCCACACCCGGCGGCTGTCGGCGTCTTTCGCGGCCAGTTCGGCCAGCACCTCCCGGGTCAGCTCGCGGAAACGGGCCAGCACGGCGTCGGGGAAGCGGCGTAGTTGCACACCCTCTTCGCGCACCAGTTTGTCGAGATACTCGGCGTTGCGCACCTCGAAGGCGGCCGTGCTCCACGCCCGCACGGCGGCGGCGGCCCGCCGGAAGATGCCCCGCAGGTCGGCGGGCAGGGCCTCGAACTCGCGACGGTCGACGATCATCTCGAAGGCCGTGCCGGGCTCGTGCCAGCCGGGATAGTAGTAGTACTTCGCCACGCGGTGGAAGCCCATGCGGTAGTCGTGATAAGGGCCGATCCACTCGGTGGCGTCGATCACGCCGCGCTCCAGGTTGGTATAGATCTCACCGCCCGCCGAGAGCACCGCCGTGCCTCCCGCCGCCGTGAACACGCGCCCTCCCAGGCCGGGGATGCGCATCTTGAGGCCGCGCACGTCGTCGATCGTGCTGATCTCGCGGTTGAACCAACCACCCATCTGCATCCCCGAGTTGCCGCCGTAGAAAGGCAGCAGGTTGTAGGGTGCGTAAAGCTCTTCCCAGAGCGCCATCCCGCCGCCCTCGTTCAGCCAGGCGTCCACCTGCCGGGCGTGCATCCCGAAGGGCACCGTCGAGAAAAATTGCGCCGCCGGCAGCTTACCTGCCCAGTAGTAAGAGGCCCCGTGGCCGATCTCGGCGACGCCGTTCGCCACGGCGTCGAACACTTCGAGCGCCGGCACCAGCTCGCCCCCACCGAACACCTGAATGTCGAGCCGCCCGCCCGACATCTCGCGGACCCAGTCGGCCAGCAGAGCGCACCCCTCGCCCAGAATCGGGAAATTGGGCGGCCAAGTGGTCAGCATCCGCCAGCGGTACGTCCGGTCGGAGCGGGCCACCGGCCGGGCGGGGCGTTCGTCGCCGCAGCCCGCCAGCAGCGCACTGCCGGCGGCCAGCGCACTCCGCTGTAGGAAAGAGCGACGGTCGGGAGTAGACATGTGGTGGTAAAGACCGACAATGTTAGTGGGAAGCGTGCGAATCCGCACGGTGCGGGCGTGTGAAGACCACCGTGCCCCCAAAAGCAGAAGCCGGCCCTTCGTCGGAAGAGCCGGCTTCGTGGTGCGATGCGGCGCTGATCAGCCGATCTCGATCTGACGCGCGGGCTTTACCTTAGCCTCTTCGCGCTTTGGCAGGGCGATGTGCAGCACGCCGTCTTCGTAACGGGCGTTGATCTGATCTCCGTCCACCGACTTGGGCAGGCGGAAGCTACGCTCGAACGCGCCGTAGTTGAACTCCCGGCGGGTGAACTTGCCGTGGGCTTCGGTTTGCTCCTCTTCGAAGTGCGAGCCGATGGTCAGCAGATCGTGGTTCAGGTTCAGCTTGAAGTTCTCCTTCTTCAGGCCGGGCGCAGCTACTTCGAGCACGAAGGCGTCTTCCTCCTCACGGACGTTGACGGCGGGCAGGGTGGCCACTTGCTCGCGACCGAAGCTGTGCATCAGGTCGTCGGAGAAAAAGTTATCGAACACTTGCGTGAGGTTCGACATCGGGCTGTAGGGACGAAATCTTACTAGTGACATGGTCGTATAAAGGTTTTGGTTGACGTTGATTTGTGTCTCGACGAGGCCGTTTTTCTCGCGGACTCAGGCTCCTGTCAACAATCCGAATACCAAACCCAAGATGAGCCCCAAACGCCAAAGCAAGCCGCCATTATGGCATTATTCGTTCAGCCCTCGTCATTATTCATGAAATTCTGTCACTTTTAACCCTCCAATCCCTAACCCCTCTCCTCCATGCGCTGGATTCTTTCGATGATACTCTCCGCCCTCGCCGTGTTGGGCGGCGCTTACCTAATCCCCGCCGTCCGGGTCGACGGTTTTCTGACCGCGCTGGTGGTCGCCATCCTCCTGGCCTTCTTTAACGCCATCCTCCGGCCGATTCTGGTGGTGCTGACCATCCCAATCACCGTGCTGACGCTCGGGCTGTTCCTGCTGGTCATCAACGTGGTCATCCTCTACCTCGTCGACGCGCTGGTGGGCGGGTTCGACTTGGGGGGCTTCTTCTCAACCCTGATCTTCAGCATCGTACTGGCCATCTTGAACGCGCTGATCGGCGGGTTGATTGGCGACTGAGCGCAGCACGGCCGGCTCGCCGCTCCATTTTGTCGGCTCTTCGAACACGGCAATGCCCGGGGGGGCAGTCCCTTCGGGACGCTGCTTGCGCCGACGCGCCCGCTTATCGCGCATCATGTCGGCGTCGATGCCGATGTGGAAGAGCGCGTCGCCCCCGTTGACCACCGGCGCGTAATTGACCCCCAGCAGGTAGCCGTCGGCGGCGGCCTTGACCACGTACTCGTGCTCGCCGTAAGGGTCGGTGAGGCGACCGATCTTCTCCCCCCGTCTGATACGCGCACCCAGCGGCACCAGCGGACTGAACAGCCCCGCTTGGCGAGCGCGCACCCACGAACTCTCCTTGATGAGCACCGACGGCGGGGCCTTAGGCAGCACGACGTCGGCCGGCTTCATGCCGAAGTGCGCCATCACGCGCTGCGCGCCGCGAATGCCCTCTTGGATGGCCAGCTCGTCGAAGCGCATCGACTCGCCCCCTTCGTAGACCACGACGTACTTACCGAGCTTGTGCGCCGCTTTCCGGAAGCTCTTGTCGATCAGCTTGGCATCCATGAGAAAGGGTGCCCCGAACGCCCGGCCCAGCTCTAGGTTCTGGGGCACGGCGGTCACGCAACGGATCTGCGGGTAATTGCTTCGGTTGGCCCCGCCGGTGTGGAAGTCGATGCCCCAGTCGACCAGCGGCACCACCTCGTGCATGATGGTGTGCGCCACGCGCTGCGCCAGCGACCCGCGCAGGCTGCCGGGGAAGCTGCGGTTCAAGTCCTTGCCGTCGGGCAGCGCGCGCGAGCTTTGCAGAAAGCCATAGACGTTCACGAGCGGCACGGCGATGACGGTGCCCACTATGGGCTGCAACATCTTGCGGCGGATCATCCGGCGGACGATCTCGATGCCGTTGGTCTCGTCGCCGTGCAGACCGGCCGTGAGCAGCAGCACTGGTCCCGGCTCCCTGGCGCGGTAGATGTAGATCGGCAGTTCGATCACGGTGTGGGTGGGCAGCTTGCTCACGTACAGGTTGATCAGGGCCTGCTCGCCGGGCCGAATGGCGCGACCGTTGATAACAAGGACGTCGGACATGGCGGGCAACTTAGGCAGATTCTAGACGCACCGTAAAGATTTTAGATGCGACATAATATAAGAAACGCCAGGCGCGCGGCCGCACCGGTCTCGACACTTCGGGCAGGCCGGCCCCATAACCTACGGCTTACTTTTGAGGCCCCACCGCTCTGCCCGGAAACTTCTTTCGGTTGTTTCTTCCGGCCACACCCGCACGGCCGACACCGAGTGTGAGCAGGTTTTAGGTCTGAAATCTTTTGTCTTTCAAGCTATGAACATCGGTAAAACCAACCGCCTCCGGGTCGTGAAGACGGTCGACTTCGGCGTCTACCTCGACGGTGACGGCGACGAGATTCTACTCCCCACGCGCTACGTGCCCGAGGGCGGTTTGCTGCCCGACGCGGAGGTGGACGTGTTCATCTACCGTGATTCGGAAGACCGCCTCATCGCCACCACCGAGCGGCCCCTCGCCGAGGTAGACCAGTGCGCTTACCTGGAGGTAAAGGAGGTGACCCGTGTGGGGGCGTTCTGCGACTGGGGGCTGATGAAGGACCTGCTGGTGCCCTTCCGCGAGCAGCAGCGGCCGATGGTGGCGGGGGGCTACTACGCCGTCTACGTCTACCTCGACGAGCGGACCGGCCGACCGGCGGGCTCCACGCGGCTGCAACGCTTCATCGAAAACGAGGAGCTGACCGTGGCCGAAGACGACGCCGTGGACCTGCTCATTCTCGACCAGACCGACCTGGGCTACCGCACCGTGATCAACGACCGCCACTGGGGGCTGCTCTACCACAACGACGTGTTCGAGCCGCTGCAAACGGGCGACCACCGCCGGGGCTTCGTGCGCAAGATCCGCGAGGAAAACAAGGTGGACGTGAGCCTCCGCCGGGGCGGCTACGACGAGGTGCCCCACGCCGTGCTGCGCGTCATGCAGGCCCTGCGCGCGGGCGGCGGCCACCTGCCCCTCCACGACCGCAGCGCCCCCGCAGAGATTTACGACGCCCTGGGCATAAGCAAAAAGATGTTCAAGAAAGCCGTGGGACTACTCTACCGCGAGCGCCGCATCCAACTGGAAGAGGGGGGCATCCGCCTGGTGCCGGAGGATTGAGAAGAGACGCAGAAAGACCCCGGAGCGGGGCGGCCTTACCAACCCACCCTCGGCATGACGTTGCGCCCGAAGGTGCTGCCGAAGGGCACGCCGTAGCCGTACACGCCGCGCCCCTGTGAGACGTTGAGGCCCACCGAGAAGTGCTCGCTGAGCTTGTAGTCAGCCTGGAACGAGCCGGTCCACCGCGAAGGGTTGCAGTAGGGCGACAGGGTGTTCATCGGCATAAAATCGTACGTGGCGAAGCCGCTCAGCGTCAGCCGTTCGCTCGCGCGGTACGAAGCTCCCGCGTAGCCGCTCGCCCCGCCGAAGGCGTTTACGGTGGGCTGCCCCTCAGCCTCGAAGCGCGGCGCGACCATCTGCGTGCGGTGCACCAGCGCCCCCGCGTGGAGCGTCCAGCGGTCGTTGAGGTCGTAGCTCAGGAAAGGGCTCACGTAGAAGACGTTGCCCTGCCCCCACTGCCCACCCGTCCAAGCGGCTCCCACCTGGGTCTGGTAGTGCAGGCGGGTTGACGGCGCGGCGGGGAGCAGCTCCTGCGCGGCGAGCGTGTGGGTGCCAAACAGGACGACGACGAACAAGAGGTAGCTGCGCATGATGACTGGGTTGAGAGTAATTTTACGAACGGTCCGCTCCGGATACAAACGCCGCCGTACGGAAGTGTGTACGTAACAGGCGCGTTTCCGTACGAAGCCCCCCGGCACTGCGGCCGTGCCGAGTAGCTTCACAACCCGCCCCACCTCGTTTAGTTACCGTCGTTTTACATGAAGTTCGGCAAACTCGAAGACCTACGCGGCGTGGACTTCACGCTGCCGCCCGACCCGCCCGGCGGCACTTTCCCCCGGGCCACCGCGCCGCCGCGCACCTTCTTGGGATGCCCCGTGTGGCACAACCGCGCCTGGGTGCCGCGCTTCTACCCGCCCACCACGCGCGAGGCCGACTTCCTCCACGCCTACGTGCGGCGGTTCAACACCATCGAGCTGAACGTGACGCACTATCAGATTCCCACCGAACGCACGGTGCAACGCTGGCGGGCCGCCGCCGAGGGGGCCGAACACCCGTTCTACTACTGCCCCAAGTGGCCACGCGCGGTGAGTCACGAGAAGCAACTGGTGGGCACAACGGGCGAGGTCGAGGCGTTCTGCGCGGCGCTGCGGGGGCTGGGGCCGGCACTGGGGCCGTCTTTCCTGCAACTGCCGCCGCAGTTCGGGCCGGAGCGGCGGGGCGTGCTCGAAGGCTTCCTCGACCAACTGCCCGACGGGGTGCCGCTGACCGTCGAGTTTCGCAACCCCGCCTGGTTCGGTCGCAACACGTCGGGGTTCGACCTGCTGCGCGAGCGCGGGGTCGGTACGGTGCTGAGCGACGTGGCCGGGCGGCGCGACGCGCTGCACATGCGCCTAACCACGCCGACGGTGTTCGTGCGCTTCGTGGGCAACGACCTGCACCCGACCGACTTCACGCGCCTCGACGCCTGGGTGCAACGGCTGCGGGCGTGGCGTGAATGTGGTGCG
>JBARYS010000478.1:0-6972 GCA_049648155.1 Catalinimonas sp.
AGGAAGATTTCGATGTTACCGACGCCGCCCTGCAGTTCATCAGCCCCGCGCAGGACGTGTTCACCGCCGACGACGCGCTGGCGGGGGCACGCGACATCCTGGCCGAGCGAGCGGCGGAGGACGCCGACGCCCGCGCCGATCTGCGCGGCTTCTTCGCCCGTGAGGGCCGCTGGCGGTCGCGCGTGGTGCCGGGCAAGGAGGCCGCCGGGCAGAAATTCCGCGACTATTTCGAGTGGGACGGACCGCTGGCGAAGGCCCCTTCGCACCGGGTGCTGGCGCTGCGGCGTGGCGAGAAGGAGGGCATCCTGAGCTTGTCGATCTCGGTCGACGACGAGGCCGCAGTTGCCCGCTTGGAAAAAAGGTTCGTGACGGCCGACACCCCCGCCGCCGCGCACGTGCGGCAGGCCGTGGGCGAGGGCTACCGCCGCCTGCTGAAGCCCTCGCTCGAAACCGAAGCACGCTTGCAAACCAAGCGCCGCGCCGACGAGGAAGCCATCCGTGTGTTCGTCGAGAACCTGCGGCAACTGCTGCTGGCCTCGCCGCTGGGGCAGCGCCGCGTGCTGGCCATTGACCCTGGCTTCCGCACCGGCGGCAAGGTGGTGTGCCTCGACGCGCAGGGCAAGCTGCTGCATCACACGGTGATCTACCCCGACCGCCGCGCGGAGGCGGCCGAAGCCACCCTGCGCACCCTCTGCAAGGAGCACAAGATCGAGGCGATTGCCGTTGGCAACGGCACCGCCGGGCGCGAGACCGAGGCGTTCGTGCGGCACCTCACGCTGCCAGGCCGCCCTCTGACCGTGATGGTCAATGAGAGCGGTGCATCGGTCTACTCGGCGTCGGAGTCGGCGCGGGCGGAGTTCCCCGACCTCGACCTGACCGTCCGGGGGGCAGTCTCCATCGGGCGGCGGCTCATGGACCCACTCGCCGAGCTCGTCAAGATCGAACCCAAGGCCATCGGCGTGGGGCAGTACCAGCACGACGTGGACCAACAGGCGCTGAAGCAGAGCCTTGACGACACGGTGGTGAGCTGCGTGAACGCGGTGGGTGTGGAGCTGAACACGGCCGGTCGCGAGCTGCTGACCTACGTCTCTGGAGTGGGGCCACAACTGGCCGCCAACTTGGTGGCGCACCGCAACGAACACGGCCCCTTCCGCCGCCGGGCCGACCTGCTGGGCGTGGCGCGCTTCGGTCCCAAAGCCTTCGAGCAGGCGGCGGGCTTCCTGCGCATCCGCGAGGGTGCGCATCCACTCGACGCCGGCGGCGTTCACCCCGAGCGCTACGAGTTGGTGGAGCGCATGGCGGCCGACTTAAACACCGACGTCGACACGCTGCTCAAGGACGCCGACTTACGCCGTAAGATTGACCCGAAGCGGTACGTGACCGACGAGGTGGGACTGCCGACGCTACGCGACATCTTGGACGAGCTGGCGAAGCCCGGCCGGGACCCACGTGAGGCGTTCCAAGTGTTTCAGTACGCCGAGGGCGTCACGCGCGTCGAAGATCTGAAGGTAGGGATGCGCCTGCCCGGCCTGGTGACCAACGTGACGGCGTTCGGCGCGTTCGTCGACGTGGGCGTGCATCAGGACGGTCTGGTGCACGTCAGCCGGATGGCCGACCGCTACGTAAGTGATCCCAACGAGGTGGTCAGCGTCAACCAAGTCGTAGAGGTAACGGTTGTGGAGGTTGACGCGGCCCAGAAGCGCATCACACTCTCGATGAAGTCTCCGGATGCTCCCGCCGTCAAGAAGCCGTCGAAAACCCGAAAGCAGGCAACCCCTAAGGGCAAGCACCCCAAAGCAAACCCACCGGGGGGGAAGACCCCCGACCCCCAGAAAGCCGCGCGACCGCCCCGCCGCGAGGAGTCGATGGAAGACAAACTAGCTGCTTTGCGCGCTAAGTTCGGCAAGTAGCTTTTGGTCCGTAGTCCATGATCTATGGCTTTCGGTCTACACCTGCGCCTTAAGTTCGGCAAATGAGCCTGTTTGCGGGTTGCAACTCAGGGGGTTATTCTCAAGGCACGACGGGCAAGGGAGTATCACCGGGTACACCTCACTCCGGCGGCAGGCCATCCGGTTCCAGGAGCTGCTGAGTCTGTAGCGGTGCTTCGGCAGTGACGCTGCTACTGCTTCACGAAACGGAACGTGTGGGCGCGCTGCGCGCTGCTCAATCTGAGCACATAGAGTCCCGGCCGCAGCGTGGTGCCGCCGAGGGGGAGGGTCTCCACCGGTGCCCCCGAGCGGAACTGCATGTCCGCCACCCGGCGGCCCCGGGCGTCGTACACCCGGCCCGCCCAAAGAGTGCCCACCAGCGTGGGGTCGACCGCCAGGCGCAGCGGGCCGTCGGCCACCAGGGTAGGGTAGAGGCGCACCCCGGCGGCGGCGGGTTCAGGACTGGACAGCGGACCTGCCAGCGTCGCCGCGCGCATGAAGTTGGGCAATCCCCAACCCAGCAGGCTGTCGGGTTGCTCCGCTTGCGTGCCTGACCCTTTCAGGAAGCTGATCACCTCCATGTTCGTCAGTTGAGGGTACGCCTGCCAGAAGCCCGCCACCAGTCCCGCCACGAGTGGGGCCGCGAACGAGGTGCCGTTGCTGCCCCCCCTGAGGCCGTTAGGGTTAAGTAGCGCCGTCTCGAATGCGCGCGCTACCAAATCGGGCTTGATGCGACCGTCGGCCGTAGGACCGCGTGAACTGAAACCGATGTAAACGCTGTCGGCCCGAACGCCACCCACCGCCAGCACCGAGTCGCCGTCGGCCGGCGCGACGAGACTACGGTTCCAGCCCGTGCGGTTGCCGTAGTTTCCCGCGCTGTTAACCACCAACATGCCCGTTCCCGCCGCAAAGTCGGCCGCGCGGGTCACGAGCGTGGTCTCCCCGTCCAAGTCCGCCGGGGTGTACGAGGTGCTGGGCGCATCGAAGGTCGTGTAGCCGAGCGACGAGTTGATGACGTCTACGCCCAAGCTGTCGGCACGCTCGGCGGCCAGCAACCAGTTGATCTCCTCGATTGTGCGTTCGCCCTGGGCATTCTCGGTACGAAACAAGAGGTAGTCGGCATAAGGCGCGGTGCCGATCAGGGTGCCCGGCTGGTAGGCGGCCATGCAGGAGAGTACCTGCGTTCCGTGGCTGTTGTGGCCGTACACGTCGGTCTGGTTCTCAACGAAGTCGTAGGTGCCACGCAAGGTACCGTTCTCAGCCACCCCGTCGAACAGGTGCGCCAGGCCCGGGATGGTCGGCACGCCGGGGAAGCCCGCGTCGAACACGGCAACCCAAACCCCTTCGCCTCGGTAGCCGCGCGCGTGCATCTCGTCGGCCCCCAGCATGGTCACCTGATTCGTGGCAAAGCCGTAGTCTTCGGTAGTCGTCGCGCCGGTGCTCGCCACGTTCGACCAGTCGTTGTCGCCACGTCCGCGCGACGCCAGGCGGCGCTCGCCGTCCACGAAGGGCAGCAGCGCGATGGCCGTCATGGTCGCCTCGTCGGCGCGCACCACGGCGGCGTTGAACCACTTCGACGTGTAGATCACCTCGGCCCCGGCGGTGGTGAGTTGCGCCACGTAGGTGGGGTTAGGGGGCAGGTCGCGCGTGCCGATGGGGATGTTCTGCCGCGACCGGCGGGCCAGCGCGCGGGGCGAGAGGTAAGCCTCCGGCTCCGTGAGCACGTAGGGCGTCCCCACCTTGTCGCGGAAGTACACCAAGTGCGTGGCGTCGGTCTGCGCCGCCGCAGTGCCCGAAACGAGCAGCAGCAGCGCGGCGACCCAGCGCCGCAGGTTAACGTTAAAGTTGTCCATGTTCGAGTAAAGTCTGCTGGAAAATAGTGCCCTCGCCGATCTCGCGGGGGATTTTAGGGAGGTTGTCGGCGTCTACGGCGTAGCGGATCCGTTCCACCTCGCGCGCTACCAGCCCCACGTTGCGCGCGTAGGTCCACACCTCCCGGCGGCGTCCCAGCGCGTTCGAGTCGAGCGCCACCACGCGGTTGCCCTCCAGACGGCCGTCGTAGACCACCTGGAACGTCGCGGCGTACAGGCTGTCGCCCACCCGTTGTTCCGCGCCCACGCTGTCGAGCATCGCCCGCCGCTCGGCGGCGGTGTTGAACGCGTTGACGTCCCACGCTGCCCGTGTCACCACCGGAAAGATCATCCGCACGAAGGCGGTGTTATTCTCGGTGCGCAGCGCCTTTTGCTCGTCGCGCTGGGCGGTCCAGACTGAGTCGGGGGTGGCGGGCCAAGGCCGCGCGGCGTCGGCGCGGCGGAAGCGCTCCACGCGGTACGTCGGCGTGCCGGTGAGGTCGTCGAACATTTCGGTCACCTCCTCGCGCAATTGGTAGCGGGCGGAGTCGACGCCCAGCACGCCGTAGCCCACCGAGTCGACGGCATAGACGTAGTAGCGCCCCACGTTGAGGGGGAAATAAGCGAAGCCGCGCTCCTGCTCGTCAGGATCAACGCTCTTGCGCTCGCAGCCCAGCAGCAGCAGCACGACCACGAGGCCACCTAGAAGGTTACGCATAGTGGGCTTCGGTTACGTTCGTCTGCTCCTGCTCCTGTCGGAAGCTCTTCAAAATCCAGCCGCCGCCCACCACGTCGTCACCCTCATAGAACACCGCCGCCTGCCCCGGAGCGATGGCGCTGACGCCCTCGTGGAACGCTACCCGGATGCGGTCGCCGTGCTGTTCGAGGCGCGCGGGCGTGCCGGCGTCCTTGTAGCGCACCTTCGTAACACTCTCGACGGGGCCGGGCAGCGCTTCGTACTTCATCATGTTGAGCGCGCCCACCCACATGCCGTCGCGGTAGAGCTCGGGTAGGCGTCCCACCACCACTTCGTTGCGCTCCCGGCGGATTTCGGTGACGTACACCGGGTAGCCGAGGTGGATGCCGAGGCCCTTCCGTTGGCCGACGGTGTAGAATGGATAGCCTTCGTGTGTGCCGATGACCTCGCCGGTGCCTTCGAGCACGAACGTGCCGCCCTTCACGCGCTCCTCCAGCCCGTCGACGCGGCGCTTCAGGAAGCCCCGGTAGTCGTTGTCGGGCACGAAGCAGATTTCGTACGACTCCGACTTGTTTACCAGGTCGACGAAGCCCCGCTCGCGGGCCATGTCGTAAATCTCGGTCTTGCGCAGGTGGCCCAGTGGGAAGATCGTCCGCGACAGCGACGCCTGCGAGATACCCCAGAGGGCGTACGACTGATCCTTGCGTCCGTCGAGGCCGCGCGACACCACGTAGCGGTCGTCTACCCGCCGGAGGTTGGCGTAATGCCCGGTGGCGATCCACTCGCAGCCCAGGCGGTCGGCGCGGCGCAGCAGGGCGTCCCACTTGATGTGGGTGTTGCAGAGCACACAGGGGTTGGGCGTGCGCCCGGCCAGGTACTCGCCCGTGAAGTGGTCGATGACGTAGTCGCCGAACTCCTCGCGGATGTCCAGGATGTAGTGCGGGAAGCCCAAGTTGACGGCCACGTTGCGGGCGTCGTTGATCGAGTCGAGGCTGCAGCAGCCCGTCTCCTTCTTCCCACCGCCCGACGAGTTGTAGTCCCACGTCTTCATCGTCATGCCGATGACCTCGTAGCCCTGCTCGTGCAGCAGCAGCGCCGCCAGCGAGCTGTCGATGCCGCCGCTCATGGCCACCAGTACTTTGCCTTTTTTGCTCATGATGCCTTCGTTTGCCGGTCGTTACTTCGTTTCTTTCAACTTCTTCAACACACTGCGGTAGCCTTGGCGTCCAGCGCTTCTCGACGTAAGAAGTCCAGCTTTCCGTCGGCCGCATCCCGGGCGATCTACTCGTCCCGGCGATGCTGATCTCGTTCGGTCATCCACACCTTCAAATGATCATACGCTTCCGGGGGAAGAGACGCGATCTTCGCCTCCAGGCGATCGAGGAGTTCGTTCATCTTCGAAGGTGCTTGTGTGGAGTCGGTCGCGGGGAGACGCCAGTGTAGTCCCGCCCGCTAAATTGCAGGTTCGTAACGCCAATCTTCTTTCCTTTGTTCTCCGTCTATGGCCCTCCGCACACTCGTCTACTTGCAGTCCGTCAATAACCTCAGCGACGCCCGCTACGGCGCGGGCATGGGCGTGGGGCTGATCGGCTACCCGCTGGCCGGCGAGGCGGAGGTGACGCCGCAGGACTATCAGGAGCTCAGCGGCTGGGTGTCGGGGCCGGAGTTCGTGGGGGAGTTCGGCGACGATGACCCGGAGGTGATCCGCCGGAAGCTGGAGCTCTATCCCGTCGACTTCGTGGGGACGTGCCGCGCCGACATCGTCGACGATCTGCGTGACCTAAAGCGGCCGCTGGTGCTCTTCGTGTCCGGCGACGACCTCCGCGCCGCCGGGCAGACCTTGGCCTGGCACGCCGACCGAGTGCAGTACTTCGTGCTGCACTGCACCATGCCGCCCACCGACGCCGAGCGCGTGGCGCTGCAAAGGCTCGCGGCCAACTACCCGCTGCTGCTCGACTTCCCCGGCGAGGGGGAGGGCGTTCCGGCGCTGCTCGACGACCTGCGGCCCACGGGCTTGGCCCTGCGCGGCGGCGACGAGGAGCGGCCCGGCTTCAAAGACTTCGACGCCCTAGCCGACATGCTGGAAGCGCTCGAAACGGACGATTAGCCGGACGCTTGGGCGATCTCTCCCTCCAAGTATTCGACCATCGCCGCGTACGCACCGGGTGCGAACCAGCGGATCGAAGCGTCGCGCCGGAACCAGGTGAGCTGTCGCTTGGCGTAGCGGCGCGTGTTGCGCTTGAGCCGCCGCACGGCCTCGGGCCAGTCATAGGTGCGGTCCATCCAGCCGAAGATCTCCTGGTAGCCCACGGTTTGCAGCGCGGGCAGCTCGCGGTGGGGGTAGAGCGCCCCGGCCTCCTGGCGCAGTCCGGCGGCCAGCATCGCGTCCACGCGCCGGTCGATGCGGTCGTACAGCTCTTGGCGGGGGCGTTCCAGCCCCACTTGCAGCGTGTGGAACGGACGCGCGGCGGGCGTGGCCGTCCGAAACCCGGAGAAC
>JBARYS010000479.1:0-4847 GCA_049648155.1 Catalinimonas sp.
GGCATCGCCGGCGGCTTGCGCGGTCCCGGCGGCTTTGAGTTGGGCCTCCAGCTCAGGCACCAGGTAGGTCGCCACGAAGTTCGACGCGCTCTCGGCCTGCTCGACGTCGAAAATCATCGCTTCGTAGTCGTTGGCCTTATACTGCCGCACCGTGAGCGCCTCGAAGCCCCAGCGCGAGGTCATCAGGTCGGCAATCAGCGGCACCTTACCCTTGGTCGAGAGCGTCTGGTTGAGCTTGCCGAAGTCGAAAATCGCCCCGCTCAAGATGAGCTGCGGAATCAGCAGCAGCGGGATCAGGATGTAGATCGTGACGGCCGAATTGAACGTGGCCGAGATGTTGAGCCCGAGCACGTTGGCGAAGCACGACACCGTGAAGAGCACCGCCCAGTAGGACAGGGTCATGCCCTCGATGTTGAGAATCCAGTTGCCGACCAGCACGAACGTCAGCGTCTGGATGGCCGAGAGCGTGAAGAGAATCATGAACTTGGAGCTGAGGTAGCCGGTGTGGCTCAGGCTCAAGAAGCGCTCGCGGCGGCGGATCTTACGGTCGCGGATGATCTCCTCGGCCGAAACGGTCAGCCCCATGAAGAGCGCCACCACCACGGCGATGAGCAGAAAGGCGGGTACGTTCTCGTTGAAGCGGAACACGTAGTCGCCGTCGGCCCCGTTCTGAAAGCGGATGATGAACGCCAGCAGCCCGGCCAGCAGCGGCGCTTCCAGCAGGTTGATGGCGAGGTACTGCGTGTTGCCGGCCTTGCTCAGGAAGTCGCGCGTGGTGAAGACCCGGAACTGCTTCAGGCGGTTGGGGATGTTGAGCTTCTGCGGCGGCTCGTCCTTGAGGTCGTCGCGCCGCTCTTGATTGATGTTTTCTCCGTAGAGGCTGCTCCACTGCGTGGGCGTACGCTTGCGGTGGGGTGTGAACTGGCCGTACTCGTCGACCACACGCGCCTCGATGATGTTGAAGATCTGCTCGGGGTTGACGTTGCCGCAACTGTGGCACTGCCCCCGGTCGGCGTCCACCTGCAGGTCGGCTTGCTTGAAGTAGGTCACCGCCTCGACGGGGTGCCCCTGGAAGATCGGGTAGCCGCCGGTGTCCATGATGAATATCTTGTCGAACATCTTGTAGATGTCGGACGAGGGCTGGTGAATCACCACGAAGATGAGCTTGCCCTTCAGCGTAAGCTCCTTCAGCAGGTCCACCACGTTCTCGGAGTCGCGCGAAGAGAGGCCCGACGTGGGCTCGTCGACGAACAGCACCGCCGGCTCCCGGATCAGCTCCAGGGCGATGTTGAGGCGCTTGCGCTGCCCGCCCGAGATTTTTTTGTTGAGCACGTTGCCCACCACCAGGTGCTTGATGTGGGCCAGCCCCAGGTTCGCCAGCGTCTTGTCCACGCGCGCCCGCAGCTCCGCCTCGTTTAGGTTGCCGAAGCAGAGTTTCGCACCGTAGTAAAGGTTCTGGAACACGGTCAGCTCCTCAACCAGCAGGTCGTCTTGCGCCACGTAGCCGATCATGCCCTGCACCTGGTCCCGGTGGGCGTGTAGGTCCAGCCCGTTGATGAGCACCTGCCCCGCCGAGGGCGTCTCCAGCCCCGCCAGCACGTTCAGCAGCGTGGTCTTGCCCGCGCCGCTGGCCCCCATGATGGCGATCAGCTTGCCGGGGCCCTCCGAGAGGTTGACACCGCGCAGCCCCAGCGCCCCGTTGGGGAAGCGGAATTCAAGGGCGTCGACGTTGAACGAGAGGTTGGCGTACTGGGCGTCGCTGACGAAGTGCGACACCACCTCGCCGTAGTAGAGCGCCTCACCCTTGGCGGGCTTGAGCGTGCTGCCCGGCGAGAAGAGATACACACGCTCCGGCGCGGCCACCTGCCCGTTCAGAATCAGCTCGGTAGTGCCGGTGTAGCGCAGGAAGTACATGTCGACACTGCGCACGTTCAGCACCGTGATGCTGCCGTCAAGCCCGGCCGAGTGCATGTGCTGCGTACGCCCCGCCGTCGGCCGCGGTTGGTCGTCGACCACCAACACGTCGGGGTCGTCGGGCACGCTGCCCTCGGCCAGCACGAAGCTCTCGATCAGCTTGTACTCCTGGTTTGTGAACTTGAACGACTCCGACACCGTGTCGATGATCTGCATTCGCTGCGGCGTGAAGTTGCCGTCGGACTTGACCAGTTCGAGCAGGCGGATCAGCGCCACCACCTTCTGCTTCTGCGCGAGCGTCTTGTTGATCTTCCTACAGAGCGCCAGCGTCCGCACCGAATCCTTTACCGACGTCAACTTGTCGTTCCGCTTCCTGGGCTTCTCCTCGGCCGCCGGAGCATCCCCCACGGCCACCGTCACGTCGCCTTCGGCCGCACCGCCGGCCGCCGAACCACCGGCCACCATGGCCACGGCCGCCTCCACGTTCAGCGCGACCTCCCGCTCGACCGGCCTTTCGTAACCGGCAAATTCGTCGTACAGCCGCACGTACTCCTCCACCTGGTCGGGGTTGAGCTGCTGCCGGAAGAAGCTGATCACGTAGGCACGCTCCTTCTCCGTTACGCCACCGTCTTGCTTAGTGATGATGGCGAACAGTTGCGTAAGCGCTTTGAGAATCTCTTCACTCATGGCGGGGTATGGGCGGTTGGCCGTTAGGTTTTAGCTTTTGACAGTTGGCTTCCGTCGATTGGATACTAGCCTCTAGCCCTTAGCCCTTCACACACGGCAAAACACGGCCTATCAAGACGGGCCAAAACTTGGCAATTGCGGCCCATCGTGCGGATAGATCAAGAGCAAAGAGGGCGAGACACCCGCCGCGTCGGAACGGCGGTGAGTCAGGAGAGCCAACCGCAAAGCGGTGAGGAATGGAGCGGGCCAATGGCTAAACGCCAAAGCCCAGTCGCCGACCGCTAGTACGTCTTAAACTCAAACGCCACCTCGACCAGCTCCGAGAACTCCTCGCCGGCCTCCTGCATGTCTTCGTCGTCCTCGTCGTAGTACCACGTCACGCTGACGTTGTCGATGTCTTCGAGCTTCGAGAGGATGTCGAGGATCAGCTTCGACGAGGCCGTGTTGAAATACTCCAGCTTGAAAACAAACTCCATGTTGTCGTTGGGCGCTTCGGCGTAGCCGTCGAGCCACTCCAGCACGGGGCTGTAAAATTCGGCCGAGTCTTCGGGCAGCGAGCGCCCTGAGATTTCGTAGATACCATTCTTACCGTCGAGGATGATCTTGGGCGTATCTTCGGTTCCCTCCAGCGTCAGAATTTCTAGTGTAGCAGTCATGATTGAGTAAGATTATTCGTTGGTTTTTAGACGTGAGACAGCAGCGGTACGGCGGCAGACGGCGGCAGGAAACACCCTGCGGGCGCACCGCCAACGTTTTGAGTCTTGGGTCTCTGCTTCCTTAGCTTGAGTCTTAGCTTGAGCGTCTCTATATGGCAGGCTTGCGCGTGATGCGCGTTTGCAACATGAAGAAGGCGTGCTGATCGTCGATAGACTCGAAGGCGAAGTCCAGCTTGTTGCCCGATTTCCGCGCCATGTCGACGAAGCCCAACCCAGCCCCACCTTTGTCCGACAGCGAACCGTTCTTGATGATGTCCTTGTAAAGCGCCTTCAGGCCGTCCTTATCCAGCTCGTTGATCTCTTCCAGCTTCGCGCGCAGGTCGTCCACCTTGTCGGCGGCGATCGGGTTGCCCGACGAGATGATGTAGCCCTCGCCGTCCTTGCCGATCATGAAGATGGCACTGTTGCGCAGGGTAGCCTCCTCGAACTCGTCGCCGTGCTTGGCAATGTTCTGTAGGCACTCGACCATCACGTTGAAGACCTTCCGCTTGATGCTGCTCTCCTCGCCGAGCGAGTCCATGTTGCGCTCAGCCATTGAGAGCACCGATTTAGTGATCTCCTGCGTGAATTCGCCCTCGTAGGCTAAAATCAGGCTCTTGCTCACCATCGCCTTGTGCAGGTCGAAGACGTACCGCATCGAGGTCGGCGGCGTAAGGGTTTGTGTTTCCATGATTAACTACTTGATTGCTTGGTTTTTGATTTCTGGGTTACTGGATTGCCGGCCGACCATCAAAACCGGATGCCCATCATGAGCACGTCGTCGGTCTGCTTGGTGTCGCCCTTCCACTCCGTGAACCGGCGGTCCATCTCGGCGTGCAGGCGGTCCATGCCGGCGGGCGCGTGCTCAACGAACCCTTCGCGGATGCGGCGGGGGCCGAACTTCTTCTGCCCCGGGCCGCCGAACTGGTCGGGGAAGCCGTCGGAGCAGACCAGCACCGCGTCGCCGGGCTGGTACTCGATCACGTGGTTAGTGAACTGCGTGCGGTTTTTGTACTGCCCGCCGCCGATGGGAAACTTGTCGCCCTTGATCTCCTGAAACTCGCCGTTGCGCAAGAGGTAGAGCGGCCGGTGCGCGCCGGCAAACTCCAGCGTGCCCCGCTTCTGGTTGATCTTCAGGAAGGCCACGTCCATGCCGTCGCGGGTGTCGCCCTCGGCCCCGGTCTGGCGCAGCGTGCGCGTCACACCGTCGTCGAGGCGGTCCAGGATCACGCCCGGGTCCAGCTCGTCGCCCGCCACGATGTTGTTGAGCAAGAAGAAGCCGATCAGCGAGATGAGCGCGCCCGGCACGCCGTGCCCCGTGCAGTCGACGGCCGCCAAGTAGAGGTCGTCGCCCTGCGGCATGAACCAGGGGAAGTCGCCGCTGACCACGTCGCGCGGTTTGTAGAGGATGAACGAATCCGGGAAGACCTGATGGATCGTGTTGTTGTCGGGCAGGATGGCCGTCTGGATGCGCTTGGCGTAGTTGATCGACTCGGTGATCTTCTTGTTCTTGCTCTGGATGTCGAGCTCGATCAGCTTGCGCTCGGTGAT
>JBARYS010000480.1:0-2391 GCA_049648155.1 Catalinimonas sp.
CCCGTTGCTGAACAACTCTACCCGGTAGCCGGTCAGGTCTATGTCTGCGTCGGTGGGGTTGTAAATCTCCAAGGCCTTGTTGCTGCTGCTGCCCTCCACGTACTCCGAGAAGAAAAGGTCCGTGCAATCTTGCGCCGCGACCGGTGTCGACAGCGCCAAGAGCAGGGCCGGCAGCCACGCGGCGTACCGGGAGATGTAATTTTTCCGCATACCAAGAAGAAGTTTGGGGTGAGAAAGAGAGGAAAGGAAGTTGATGAAGCGAGCGCAAAATTAGGCCTCCAGCATCAAACCTTAGATGAGAAACCCCCGCGCGCGAAGCTGCGTTAAGGGCATCCGAACCCCCAAAAACCATGTCTAAATCTGTACGGCGGCTCCTGATCGCCTTCGTGGCCTTCAGCGTGCTGGTGGTCTCCTTCTCTTTCTACGGCTACCAGGTTTTATTTACGCCCAACGTGCTGGTCGAGCAAGAGGAGCGCGTGCTCTACGTGCCGCCGGGAGCTACCTACCGGGACGTGCTCGACACGCTGCAACGGGCGCGCTTTATTCAGGACCCGCTCTCGTTTTCGTTTGTGGCCAAGGTGGCCGGCTATCAGGACAACGTCAAGCCGGGGGCCTACCTGCTCAAGCCCGACATGACCAACAAGGAGGCCGTGTGGCTGCTCCGCTCCGGTGCGCAGACGCCCGTCGAGCTCACGTTCAACAACGTGCGGCTGCGGCGCGACCTGGCGCGCAAGCTCTCCAACTATGTCGTGGCCGACTCTACCGAGATTCTTCGAATGCTGCGCGACCCCGCCGTGGCCAAGCGCTACGGTTTCGACACGACCAACTTCGTGGGCATGTTTCTACCCAACACCTACGAAGTGTACTGGACCACCACCGCCGAGCAGCTCTTCGACCGGATGCATCAAGAGTGGGAGCGTTACTGGAACGAAGCGCGCCGGGCGCAGGCGGCCGCCCACGGCCTGACGCCGCAGGAGGTGACTACGCTCGCCGCCATCGTGCAGGAGGAGACCAACAAGGCCGACGAGATGCCGCGCGTGGCGGGCGTATACCTGAACCGGCTACGCGACGGCTGGCCCCTGCAGGCTGACCCGACCTTGAAGTATGCCGTGGGCGATTTCACCATCAAGCGGGTGCTGAACGTTCATAAGGAGGTCGACTCGCCCTACAACACCTACATGTACCCCGGTCTGCCGCCCGGCCCGATTAGCCTGCCCTCCACGCGGGCCATCGGGGCAGTGTTGAATGCCGAGACACACAACTACATGTACTTCTGCGCCCGCGCCGACTTTTCCGGCTACCACGCCTTTGCTAAGACCCTGCACGAGCACAACCGCAATGCGGCTGTTTACCAGCGTGCGCTGACGGCGGCAGGGTATTAGTCTCCTGTCGAATAGGTCCTTCCAACGCAAGAAACCACGTTACCTTGCACGTTGGCTGACTTCGTCCCCCCGCCGGGGAAGATCCCGTTCCGATGCTGTTCGACGCGCTCCGCCGGTTTCAAAAAGCTACTTATGCCCGCGCCGACCGTCTGGCGCGGGGGCGATACTGGTGGCTGCGCGTGGCCCTGGTCGGTGGCCTGCTCTCTTGTCTGGTGACCGCACCCTCGTTTCAGTATGGCCCCGAGAACGTGCTGGCGGCCCTGCGCTTGCAGATTGAGGCACCGCTCGCGCGCCGCGACTATTCGCCCCAAACGCACGAGGCCAAGCGGGCGCTGCGCCTCACCATGCCGACGCTCGCGCACGTGCTGCGGCTGCGGCTGGGTCACCTGTTCGCCATTCAGTTCGCGGGCGGCTTTCTGCTGTTGGGCGTGGCGGCGCTGCTGACCGAGAAGCTCTGCCGAGACCGGGTGGCGGCCGTGCTGATGGTGGTGGCCCTAGCCTTTGCGCCGCCGGGAACGGCCTGCTTCACCGACGAGGTGGGCTACTTCGACGGCGTGGCGTACCTGCTCCTTCTGCTGGCGATGTGGAGCCGTGCGGTGCCTCTGGTGGGCCTCTGTGCCTTGCTGGCCGCTTTTACCGACGAGCGGGCCGCCGTCGCCACCGGCTTCGTGTTCCTCTGGTGGCTCCGTCATTTTCTGTTCGGAGAGGGCCGGCCCGCACGGCACGACCTCTTTCGGGCGGCGGCGGCGGTAGTAGCCGTGGTGGCGTGGGGGGCAATGCGCCTCTGGCTGGCCGAGCGCTACGGACTGCGCACGCCCGTGGCGGGCGGCGGGTACGTGGTGGGCTTCGATATGTGGCTGCGGTACTACCAGTTCGTGCCCCTAGGATTGCTCTCGGGGCTGGAAGGTCTCTGGGCGGTACTGGTCGCCTCGGCGTGGGTGCTGGTGCACCGGCGGCGCAGGCTCGGGGGGGCGCTCTTCGGGGGGCTGGTCGTCGTACAGTCGTTGGT
>JBARYS010000481.1:0-2712 GCA_049648155.1 Catalinimonas sp.
CCCACGAGCAGGGCGACGTGGGGCAGGCGAAGTCTTACTACAAGCTGGTGAAGAAGAAGGCCGACCGCGACCACAGCACCCACGAGGAAGCGCGCAACTACCTGCGCCGCCACTGACCTACCCGACCTGTTCGGGCACGGGCACGCCGCGGCTGTCCTTAAAGGTTTGCAGGATGATGATCGACACCATGCTGTCGATCTCGTCGATCTCGCTGATGTGTTCCAGCATCAACTGCTGATAGCGGGGGATGTCGGAGGCTACGATCTTCAGCAGAAAGTCGCCCTGGCCCGTGATGTGGTGGCATTCGATCACTTCGGGGATGGCGTTGATCTGCGACACGAACCCCTCGATAAACTGCTTCTTGTGGCCCACCAGCGTCACCTGCACGAAGGTGGTCACGCCCAAGCCGATCTCGTGTAGGTTGAGTTTGGCGTGGTAGCTCATGATCACGCCCGAATTTTCGAGCTTCTTCACGCGCTCCAGCGTCGGGGCGGGCGAGAGGCCGATCTCCTTCGAGAGCTGGGCGTTGGTGATCTTGGCGTTTTTCTGGAGGATTTGCAGAATCTTCCGGTCGATCTGGTCGAACTTAACTTGGTGCATGGGGGGCGTGGGTGTAGGAGGGATTGATTCGAGGGGGTCGGCAAGGTGACGGAATTTAGAGGCGCGGCGGGGTGCTTTCATGAAGCGCAAGTTGCACGAACAAGGGAGAAGGCGCAAAATAATATTCTGTTCGATGGACGTATTTCGGGGGCGACAACACGAAAAATCCCCGGTCTGCGTGGCAAATCGGGGATTTGTTTGTGGGTGTTGCTACTACCGGGCGTAGTTGACGGCGCGCATCTCGCGGATCACCGTGACCTTGATCTGCCCCGGATACTGCATGTCTTTCTCGATCTTCTGCGAAATCTGGAACGAGAGGTCACCCGCCTGATCGTCCGAAACCGTACCGGCGTCGACCATTACGCGCAGCTCGCGGCCCGCCTGGATGGCATAGCAGGTGTTGACGCCGCGAAACGAGAGCGCCAGCGCCTCTAGGTCCTTCAGCCGCTGGATGTACGACTCCATCACCTCGCGCCGCGCACCGGGGCGGGCTCCCGAAATCGCGTCGCACGCCTGAACGATGGGCGAGAGCAGCGTGGTCATCTCGATCTCGTCGTGGTGCGCCCCGATGGCGTTGCAGACGTCCTTGTTCTCCTTGTACTTCTTGGCCAGCTCCATGCCGAGGATGGCGTGCGGCAGTTCGGCCTCTTCGGGCCACACCTTGCCGATGTCGTGCAGCAGTCCGGCGCGCTTGGCGTGCTTGGGGTTGACGCCCATCTCGGCGGCCATGGTGGCGCACATGTTGGCGACCTCGCGCGAATGTTGCAGCAGGTTCTGGCCGTACGACGAGCGGAAGCGCATCCGCCCCACCATCTTGATCAGCTCCGGGTGCAGGCCGTTCACGCCCAGGTCGAGCGCGGTACGTTCGCCGATCTCGACGATCTCCTCGTCGATGTTCTTGCGGGTCTTGTTCACCACCTCCTCGATGCGTGCGGGATGGATGCGGCCGTCGGCCACGAGGCGGTGCAGCGAGAGGCGGGCCACCTCGCGGCGCACCGGGTCGAAGCCCGAGATCACGATGGCCTCGGGCGTGTCGTCAACGATGATCTCGACGCCGGTGGCAGCCTCGATCGCGCGGATGTTGCGCCCCTCGCGGCCGATGATCTTGCCCTTGACGTCGTCGGACTCGATGTGGAACACCGACACGCAGTTCTCGATGGCGTGCTCGGTGGCGGTGCGCTGGATGGTCTCCAGCACAATTTTCTTGGCCTCCTTCGTGGCCGTGAGCCGAGCTTGGTCGACGATGTCTTTGGCTTTGGTGGCGGCCTGCATTTCGGCCTCTTCGCGCAGAGCGTCGATCAGCCGTTGCTTGGCCTCTTCGGCCGAGAGCCCCGCGAGGCGTTCGAGGGCCGCTACCTTCTCAGCGTGGGCGCGGTCGAGCTCTGCCTGCCGCCGTTCGGCCTGCTCGAGCTGTGCTTCGAGTTTCTTGGTGGCGGCGTCGAGCTCGGCTTCCTTGCGCTCCACCCGCCCGTTGGTCTTGGTGAGTTGTTGCTCGAGCTGTTTGAATTTGTTCTCCTGCTCGGCCAGGGCGCTTTTCCGCCGCTCGGTCTCACTCTCGAACTCACTCTTCAGCCGTTGGTACTTCTCCTTGGCTTCCTGAATCCGCCGTTTGCGGATGGTCTGTCCCTTGGCTTCGGCCTCTTCGACGAGCTGTTGCGCGCGCGCCTGCGCCTGCGTCTCTTGTTCTTTAAAGCTGCGACTGAAGATGCGCCCCGCCAGGAACCGTCCGATCAAGACGCCGACGATCAGGGCTACCAACCCCACGACCGCCGTAATGATGATGTCCATGTGTACGTTCCGGTTAAGGTTGAAATTACCTCCGGTAGTACGACCGATTAGGGCCCGCGCCGCGAACGCTCAGGAAACTATCCGTTCTCCACAGACGACAACACGTCGTCCATTGTGCGCAGTTGTCGCGCCAAATGTGCCTCCAGCTCTTCTCTAGCGGCTTGTGCTTCCTGCTGGTCCACGAGGCTCATGAAAGCCACCATCGCCAGCAGGTCTTGTTTGTCGTCCATCTGGAAGGTCTTGCGGTATTCCGATACCCGCTCGTTCACTCGCCGGGCGGCCTCCCGCACGCGGGCCTCTTCGTGAGGGGCCACACTCATGGGG
>JBARYS010000482.1:0-2609 GCA_049648155.1 Catalinimonas sp.
CCTACTACGTTGCCTACGGCTACCTGCAACAGAGCTTTGCCGCCGGGGCCGTCGGGCAGAAGGACCAACACCTGAACCAGGCCCTGACGTGGCTCGACGAGGTGGACCGCCGCCACCCGCAACCCCACGCCGAGGTGCTGGCCCTGCGCGGCTACGTGCAGATGATGCACGTGGCCGTCGACCCCGCCGCCCGGGGCGCGGAGGGCACGCCCGTCACCATGCGGACGCTGCAAAAGGCCGTGGCCGTCGACCCTGAGAATCCGCGTGCGCACCTGCTGCTGGGGCAGATGATGTGGGGCGTGGCGCAGTTCTTCGGGCAAGGCACCGGCGACGCCTGCGCGGAGATCGACCGGGCGCAGGCGCTGTTTGCTGCCACGGCCCAGACCGACGACATCGCACCGCACTGGGGCCGGGGACACGCCGCGCAACTGGCCGCCCGCTGCGCCAGGGGCGAGTGAGTTCGTAGGGATGGGCTGCCTTTGCCGCCGCTTCGGGGTATAGCGAAGCCCGGTTATGCGTCCCGCCTTGGGCGGGAAGGCCGCAGCGGGATGGCCTGCCCGTCCGAATCCTGCTACCCCGACCTTTCAAAGCCTTCGATGGGTTTCCTGCCGCCGTAGCCACTCCCGACGGCAGTGTGAGAACCTTCGTCGGGTTTCGGGGCAACTACCGCCGCACCAAGGGGGGCGAGTTCGTAGGGATGGGCTACCTTTACCGCCGCTTCGGGGTATAGCGAAGCCCGGTTATCGCGCCTGCTTTGGGAGCAGGAGGCCGCAGGTTCGAATCCTGCTACCCCGACCCTGACGATCAAGCACTTACGCGGTTTTTGCCGAGTAAGTGCTTTTTCATTTGCACACCGTTTGTATTCCTAAGCCAAGCAAAAGCCCGGTTATGCGTCCCGCCTTGGGCGGGAAGGCCGCAGCGGGATGGCCCGCCCGTTCGAATCCTGCTACCCCGACCCTGACGATCAAGCACTTACGCGGTTTTTGCCGAGTAGGTGCTTTGACCAATCGCCGGCTCGACGGGTTCAGCTACCGCATCGACGACGGCTACCTCGGTCTGGTGTTGGGCGGGGCGCCGGCGCTACTGGTGGCGTGGCTCACGGTGGGACTGCGCAGCTACCGGGCCGCCCGGGCCGATTCCGTCCGGAGTCTGCGGAGCGAGTGAGGATACGCTACGCGAGTGTGAAGAGCTGCTTGAGGTCGCGGTTCGAGAGGTCGCCGATCCACTGCTCGCCCTGCGCCACGGCCAGGTCGGCCAGCGCACGCTTCTCGCGGAGCATGTCGTTGATCTTCTCTTCGAAGGTACCCGTGGTCAGCAGGCGGTGCACCAGCACGTGGCGTCGCTGACCGATGCGGTAGGCGCGGTCGGTGGCCTGCGCCTCCACGGCGGGGTTCCACCAGAGGTCGTAGTGCACCACGTGGTTGGCGGCGGTGAGGTTCAGGCCCGTGCCGCCGGCCTTCAGCGAGAGGATCATCGTGCGCACGGCGGGGTCATTTTGGAAGTCCTTCACTAACTGGTCGCGCTGCCGCCGCGAGCAGCCCCCGTGCAGGAAGCGTACGTCGGTGGCGTGGCGGGCGGCGATCATCGGTTGCAACAGGTCGCCCATCTGGCGGAACTGCGTAAAGACGAGCGCCTTCTCGCCCCGTTCGTGCACCTCACCGAGCAGTTCGAGCAGCCGTTGCGACTTGCCCGAGTGGGCCGGGTCGGCGGTGGGGCGGCGCGCGAACTGCGACGGGTGGTTGCAGACCTGCTTCAGCAGCAGGGTGAGCTGAAAGATCAGTCCGCGCCGCTCGATGCCGTCGGCCCGCTCGACCTTCGCCATGATCTCGTCGACCACTCCCTGGTAGAGGGCAGCCTGCTCGGCGGTGAGGTGGCAGTAGGCGTCGGTCTCGATCTTGTCGGGCAGGTCGCTGATGATCGTGCGGTCCGACTTGACGCGCCGCAGCAAGAAGGGCGTAGTGACGCGCCGGAAGCGGTCGAGCCGCCGTTGGTCTTGCTCCACCTCGATAGGGTAGGCGTAGTCGCACTGAAAGCGCTTTAAAGAGCCGAGGTACCCCCGGTTGACGAAGTCCATTAGGCTCCAGTATTCGCTGAGGCGGTTCTCGACCGGCGTGCCGCTCATGGCCACCCTCGTGTGGGCCGGGATGCGCTTGAGGGCTTTGGTCTGTGCCGTCGTCGGGTTCTTGATGTTCTGCGCCTCGTCGATCACCAGCACGTCCCAAGGCTGCTCCGAAAGTCGTTCGGTCTCGACGCGCGCCACGCCGTAGGTGGTCAGCAGCACGTCGGGGCGGTCGGTGGGTAGGTGGCGCGCGGGGCCGTGGTAGAGGTGCGTGGCGAGGGCCGGCGCGAAGCGGTCGATCTCGTGCTGCCAGTTCGTGAGTAGCGTGGTGGGCACTACCACCAGCGCGCCGTTCGGCAGCCGCCCCTCTTCGCGGTGTTTGAGCAGCAGCGCGATCACCTGTAGGGTCTTGCCCAGCCCCATGTCGTCGGCGATGATGCTGCCCAGCCCGAGGCGGCCGTTGCGGTAGAGCCACGCGTAGCCGCGCGTTTGGTAGGGGCGCAGCGTGGCCCGCAGCCCGGCGGGCGTGGCCACCTCGCCCACGTCGAGC
>JBARYS010000483.1:0-12494 GCA_049648155.1 Catalinimonas sp.
GTCTTGGTAGCTGTTGTAGCCGTTGCTGGCCGGGTAAACCAACAGGTGCAGGATAACAAACGCCAGCGCCGCCGAAGGCCAGTGCGGGGCGGGCGTCTGGCTCAGTGCAAAGAGGAAAATCGGCATCAGGTGCACCGAGAAGGGCACCCGCAGCAGCTTGAACGTGTCACTGCGCCAAAACGGAACGCGGGCGGGATTGGAGACGGTACGCATCAGGAGGCGCGGCGCGGGACCGGTGGGGTCTGGTAAATAAAAAAAGCGGCGGCCGGCAGCAGCCCCAGGCACTCGCGCGAGCGCTCGACGTACATCCGGTCGGCCGACATGCCGGTGATCAGGTCGTCGCCGCTGTTAACCCACTGCCGGACGTTCGGCAGCAAGTAGACAGCCCCGACCGTGAGCGCCGGAAGGGCGACCTGCAACAGCCTGCGGGGCGCACGCCTCAACGCGGTGAGTACGCCCGCCACCGCCACGAAGCTGTAGACACCGATCCAGAACAGCCCGTCGGGGTCGTTCCACTGCCACGCGGCGAAAAGTGTGAACAGCACCGTCAGCAGTCCGTCGACGATTTTCATGGAGGGAAGGTACGTAATCACCCTTACTGATACTCGCCGTTGCGGTGACGGTGTCGATCCCGACGCCGGCCGCGCCGTAGGTGACATACCGGCCTACTGCCCGGGCGCGTACTTTACACCGCACCAAGCCCTTTCTGATGAACGAACGCCAAACGACCCTGCTGACCCGACGGATGCCCCTACACTTTGACGGCGACCAGGCGCTGACACCCATCGACACCGACGTATTGCGCCAAGAGATCGAATCCAAGTACTCACTGCTGTCGGACCGCCCCGTGTCGGTCAGCGTGCAGAGCGAATACCTCTACGTGACGTTTCTGGTGCAGGAAAAACGCGAGCGCAACCAGATTGGCTTCCGGTAAGTCCGCCCGCGCGGCAACGTCGGTTCATAGAGCGCTAGCGCGTCGGCGGCAGCCACCCCTTCACGCGCGTCTCGATGGTGTAGACGCCCCGGCGGGCGGTGACGTAGAGCGTGCGGCCGTCGGGACCACCCCAGGCGCAGTTGGCGGGCAGCTCCGGAAAGCGAACTACGCCCAGCGGCGCGCCGTCGGGTGAGATCACCCAGACGCCCCCCGGCCCTGTGGCCCAAACGTTGCCCCGCTCGTCGACCTTCAGGCCGTCGGCACTGCCCGCTTCAGCCGACACATCGGCGGTGTAGAGGCGTTCGCCGCGCCCGGCCCTTCCGGCTTCGTCGAGCGGGTAGCTCATCCAGAACACTTCCCGGTCGCGGTTCGACTCCCCCACGTAGAGGCGGCGGCCGTCGGGCGAGACGGCGATGCCGTTCGGGCGGTGGAGCGTGCTGTCCACCAGCGTCACGCTGCCGTCGGGATCGAGGCGAAACACGCCGTTGAAAGGGAGCTCTTTCGCGGGGTCGTCGTCGGTCTTTTTCAGCCCCCAGGGCGGGTCGGTGAAGAAGATCGCCCCCGTAGGGTGCAGCACCAGATCGTTCGGGCTGTTGAAGCGTTGCCCCCGCCAGCGGTCGGCCAGCACCTCGCGCGTACCGTCGGCGCGGCGGCGCGACACCACGCGGCCATCGTGCTCGCACAGCAGCAAGCGCCCGTCCGCGTCGTAGGCCAATCCGTTTGAATTTCGGCTGGGCTCCACGAAGACCTCAGGCTCGCCGCCCTGTGGGTCCAGTTCGTACACACGGTTTGCCGGGATGTCGCTGAACAGAAGCGTGTTGCGCGGCGACCAGAGCGGCCCCTCGGTGAAGCTTAGCCCCTCGGCCACCTGCCTGACTTCGGCACCGGGGTCGATCAGGGTTTCGAGGATCGGATCGCGCACCTCCACGGCGGGCGTTTGTGCACAGGCTACGGACGTACACAGCAGGCAGAGAAAGAGTCGCATAACTTTTGGCGGTTGGCGGTTGACAATCAGCAATTGTACGTGGCCTCCTATACGAAGGAGATACTGCTGGTCTGAAACGCAAAAAGCCGCGCTTCGATGCGAAACGCGGCTTTTTTCGGTGAAGCTAGTTGGATTCGAACCAACGACCCCTACCCTGTCAAGGTAGTGCTCTAAACCAACTGAGCTATCGCTCCAGGAGGGCCACGAAGTTACGCCTTTCCTGCCGACGCGACAAGAGACTGCCGGGGGCGCAGGTGCTTCATGCTGAGCAGAAGCACCAACCCCACCACGAAGAAGAGCGCCAAGAAAAGGATGCTGTTGCGCATGCTGCCCGTCAGGTCGACGACGACGCCGAAGGCGAGCGTTCCGAGCACGATCGAGACCTTCTCCATCACGTCGAAGAAGCTGAAGTAAGAGGCGTGTTCGTGCGCCCCGGCGGGGATGAGCTTCGCGTAGGTAGCCCGCGAGAGAGCCTGGATGCCGCCCATGACCAGCCCCACCACGGCGGCGAGCGCGTAAAAATGTTCGGCCGTCTGCACGAAGTAGGCACCGCCGCAGATGCCGACCCAGACCACGACCATCGCGGCGAGGGTGGAGACGTTGCCGAAGCGCTCCGACAGCCGCGCGAAGCCCCACGCCCCCACGATGGCGAGCAATTGCAGCAGCAGAATGGTGACGATGAGCGACTCGGCCGGGAGGTTCAACTCCTGGTCGCCGAACAGGGTGGCGAGGTACATTACCGTCTGCACACCCATGTTGTAGAAAAAGAACGCGGGCAGGTAGCGGCGCAGGGCGGGAATTTGCCGTGCCTCGCGGAACACCCGCTGCAGAGTCCGGAAGCCGTTCAACAGCCAGTTGTGGCCGGACGGGCGGCGGTAGACGTTGTGCGGCAGCCGTCGGAAGGTGATCTGCGAGAAGCCCACCCACCAGAGGCCCACGCTCACAAACGACAGCCGCGCGGCCAGCCCACCATTTTCGGGGTCGATACCGAACCAAGTGGGCTTCATCACCATGGCCAGGTTGAAAATCAGCAGCAGCACGCTACCAATGTAGCCGAGCGAGAAGCCCCGCGCACTAATGCGGTCGTAACGGTCGGGCGTGGCGATCTCGGGCAGGTACGCGTTGTAAAAAACCAAACTGCCGTTGTAGCCCACGCCCGCGAACACAAAGGCAATGATGCCCAGTACGAGCGTGTCGAGACCGGTGAAGAAGTAGAGCAGCACGCAACTGATCGACCCCATGTACGCGAACGTCTGCATGAAGCGCTTCTTCAGTCCGCCGTAGTCAGCCACGGCCGTCAGCAACGGGCTGAGTAGGGCCGTCAGCAGGAACGAAAAAGAGACCGCATACGAGAACAGCGCCGAGCCGTTCCCCTCCCATCCCAGCAGGCGCACGGTGGGCGCGTCGCCGGTGATGCTGCCGTAGTAGATCGGGAAGATGGTCGAGGTGATCACGAGCGAGTAGGCCGAGTTGGCCCAGTCGTACATGCACCAAGCGTTCAGGATGCGGGGTTGGTTCTTCTCCACGGTCGTAAAAAAAAAGGCCTTCCCGTAGTGGAAAGACCTTTCAGTGAGCGTAGAACGCTGTTAGTTGATTTCTGCGGTGAAGTCGCCGGCGTCGCGCACCTGCGACGACGAGTAGTTGATCTTCAGGGCGTTCACGTTGCGCAGCTCTTGCTTCACGTCGGTCACGATGCCCATCTTCGCCTCGCGGTCCACCTTCAGCGAGATCGTCAGCTTGTCGCGGTCGTACTCGGGCCGCAGGCTCTTCTCGGTCTCCACGTAGTTGCCGATCTGGCTCGGGTCGATGAACACGTCGTTCGTCTGAATCTTAGGCTGCGCACCGTACAGGGCCTGGTACTCCCCCTTCGGCTCCCCGATGTAGATGTAGCTCACGAGCGACTTCTTCTCCAACTTCTCCAGTTGCGTCGCGTTGGGCAGGCGCTGCTCCACCAGGATGCTCTGTTCACGCATTACGGTGGTTACCATGAAGAAGAACAGCAACATAAACACGATGTCGGGCAGCGAGGCCGTCGAGATCTTCTGACTGGTCTTGGTCTTTTTCTTAAACTTAGACATGGCTTATCCTCCGATTTGGCTGGGTTCTGCTTCTGAAATCTGCATCGGGAACGCCTCGCGCGAGCGGTCGAAGAGGCGGTCGTCGCGTTCGTTCTTGTCGGGCTCCAGTTCGAGGTACTCCTGCGTGGTGATGCCCACCGAGGCGGCGCGCAGTTCGTGGTAGGCGGCCTTCACCTGGTCGAGTACGGCGATGTACACCTCGTAGGAGGTGCCACGGTCGGCCTTGATCGACACCACGGCGTCTTTAGGGCTGTCGGACAGCTCCGGGTTCACGCCGTTGTTGGTCAGGAACGCCTTCACCGACTCCTTCAGCCGCTTGATGTCCAACGGCTCGCCTTCGACCAGCAGCTTGTCGCTGGAGTTCATCAGCACCACGAACACGTTGCGCTGGTTGAGCTTAATCTCCTGCTCCTGCTCGTTCTTAGGCGGCAACAGAATCGGCAGTCCTTTATCGGACGCGATGGTGGTCGTCACCAGAAAGAAGATGAGCAACAGGAAGGCGATGTCGGCCATCGAGCTGGCATTCACATCTACTTCGTCACGTTGACGGCGAGCCATAATGGGTAGGCTTGTTGTGTGGGTACAAAAGGTCACGGCCGGGACGCTCCCGGCGCGCGGTGGCCCTTCCCTAGCGGAAGATGCCGGCCACTTCAGTAAAGACGATGCTCAGCACCGCCAAGAACAGCATGATGTACATGGCGATCAAACCGCCGCTGATCCACTTTGCGGTATCGTCGCTGAGGTCCTGTTTGGCCATGGCTTCGGCGGCGATGCGCGTGACTTCGGTGCCCGACAGGGCGTAGCCGAGAAACACCACGACCGCCAGCACCACCACGCCCAGACCGACCTTCAGCAGCGACTTGGGGTCGCTCAGCGAGTTGATCAGGGGCAGCACGATGGCCGCCAGGATGCAGACACCCACCAGGATGTAGGCGATGATCAGGCCGGGACCGGCCAGGGTTGCGAGAAACTCTTCCATAGGTTTTTTTCGTGCTTAGCGTAAATTAAACCCGTGTCCTGTCACTCGCGTCGACGATGGTGGCACCGCCCGTGCTCGTCCCGCCGTGCAGCTTGTGGCGCACCAGCAGGTCGACCAGTGAGATTGAAGCGTCCTCCATGTCATTAACCATGGAATCGATCTTCGACACACAGTAGTTGTAGAAAATTTGCAGGATGATGGCCACGATCAGACCCGACACCGTGGTGATCAGGGCGACCTGGATACCGCTGGCCACCAGACCCGGCGATACGTCGCCGGCCGAGGCGATGGCGTCAAAGGCCTGGATCATCCCGATCACCGTGCCGAGGAAGCCCAAGTTCGGGGCCAGGGCAATGAAGAGCGAGAGCCAGACGAGGCCGCGCTCCAGGCGTCCCATCTCGACCGAGCCGTAGGAGATGATCGACTTCTCGACCATTTCGATGCCCTCGGTGTAACGCATCAGGCCCTGTGTGAAGATCGAGGCGACCGGGCCGCGCGTCTTGCGCGTCACGTCCAGCGCGGCGTCGACGCCACCCGTGCTGAGGGCGTCCTCCACGCGGGCGAGGAGCTTCTTCGAGTTGGTCGTGGCCAGGTTCAGCGAGATGATCCGCTCGATGGCAACGGCCAGACCGAGGATCAGCACCACGAGTACCGGCGTCATGAAGAGCACGTCACCCTGAATGAACTTCTCCTTGATGACGTGGTGAAAGCCGGCCTCTTCGGGAAGTGCCTCGTCGACCTCCTCTTCCACGGCGGCGGCCGTACTCTCTACCGCTTGCTCGGTTTCGGCGGCAGCCGAGTCCATACCGGCCTCAACGGATTGTGCGGTATTCTCGATGGGGTCTTGCGCGTTCAGGGGAGCGCCTAACGCCACGAAGCAGGCGATCAGGGTAAGGGTGAACAGTTTTCTCATGGAACTAGATTGTTGATTGCGTTGGGAAGTTGGGGGTTGTGTAATTCTCGCAGAGAGGAAGGGATTCGAACCCTCGATGCCGCTATAAACGGCATACCCGCTTTCCAGGCGAGCTCCTTCAACCACTCGGACACCTCTCTAAGTAATATTGATCAATCGGTACTTTTCGGGATTTTATGCAATCTGAGCGGCGCAAAGATTTCAAACATTTCTCCCGTGCGCAAGTATCGCCCTTTTTTTTTAGATCGTCATTTCCCCACGGATAGGCCGCATCAGATTTGCGCGCACGTCGGCCAGGCTCACGTTGTTGGCCAGCAGAAACATCAGCTTAGTAACGGCCGCCTCGGTGGTGATGTCCTTGCCGCTGATGACGCCGATCTGCGCCAGACTGCGACTGGTTTCGTACCGACCTTGCATCACCATGCCGCCGTTGCATTGCGAAACGTTGTAGATAAGGATGTCATTCTCAACGGCTTGGCGCAGGCAGTCTAGAAACCAGGGGTCGGTCGGGGCGTTGCCCGCTCCGTAGGTCCGCAGCACCACGGCCCGCAGCCCCGGCAGGCTCAGGATGTTCTCCAGAATGGAGCGCCCGCCGCCCGGAAACAGCGTCAGCACCGCCACGTTGGTGTCCATCTGCTGGTACGCCCGCAGGGCGGCGGTGATGTCGTAGGGATGGATGGCGTACCGGTTGTAGTTTATGCTCACGCCCGCCTCGGCCAGCGCGGGGTAGTTGGGCGTCTCGAATGCTGAAAATTGCGTGCTCTCGACCTTCTGCGCCCGGTTGCCGCGCATCAGGCGGTAGCCGAAGTAGATACAAACCTCGGGCACCAGTGGCCGGCCGTACTCGCGCGCCGAGACGATCTCGAGCGCCGAGATGAAGTTGCCCCGCGCGTCGGTGCGGGGCGCGCCGATGGGCAGTTGCGCGCCCGTAAAGATCACCGGCTTGTTGAGGTCTTCGAGCAGGTAACTCAGGGCCGAGGCGCTGAAGGCCATCGTGTCGGTGCCGTGCAGGATGATGAAGCCGTCGAACTTGGTGTAGTTGTCGCGGATCACCTGCGCGAGGCGAATCCAGTGCTCGGGGCGGATGTTCGACGAGTCGATGATCACGTCGAAGGGCATTACTGTCAGGTCCACGTCGAAGCGGGCCAACTCCGGCAGCTTGTCCTGCATCTGCTCGAAGTCGAGCGGCACCAGTTGACGGCCCGCGCGGTCGTAGACCATCCCGAAGGTTCCCCCGGTGTAGATCACCAGCACGAACGCCTTGGGGGCGTCGCTGGTGGTGGTGCGAACGGTGATGTGCGGCCGGCTCACGACTCGGAAGGAGGGTTGAACAGCGCCTCGGCCGTGCGCGTGGTGCGGCGGGCCGTATTTTCGACGGACTCGCCCAGCAGTTCGGCCAGCCGCACGGCCACCAGCGCCACGTAGGCGGGTTCATTGCGCTTCCCCCGGTGTGGGGTAGGTGCCAGGTAAGGGCTGTCGGTCTCCAGCACGAGCGCGTCGGGGTCCACGTGCGGCAGCACCCGGTCGAGGCCGCCGTTCTTAAAGGTCACCACGCCCCCCACGCCCAGCCGGAAGCCCAGCGCCACGGCCCGCTGCGCCTGGTCGACCGTGCCCGTGAAGCAGTGGAAGATGCCCCGCAGGCGCGCGTCGGCAAAGGGTTCGAGCAATGCGAGCGTCCAGTCGATCGACTCGCGGCAGTGGATCACCACCGGCAGGTCGCGTGCCTTTGCCCAGCCCACCTGCACCCGGAACGCCTCTGCTTGCTGCTCACGAAACGTCTGATCCCAGTAGAGGTCGGTTCCGATTTCGCCCACCGCCACGAACGAACGGCGGTTCAGCCAGTTCTCTACCTCGGCCAGCTCTTCTTCAAAGTCGGCCTTCACCGAACAAGGGTGCAGGCCCATCATGGGACGATAGAAGTCTGGGTCGGCACGTTCGGCGGTCAGCATCCCTGCGACGGAGGCACGGTCTACGTTCGGGAGGTAGACGCGCGCCACGCCCGCCGCCTTGGCCCGCGCCGTCACCGCATCGCGGTCGGCCTCGAACCGCTCGGCGTACACGTGCGCGTGAGTATCGATCAGGGGAGCGTTCAACATGCAGCGGGACGGTGACAAAACCCAACGGGAGCGAAGTTAGGGCGGCGGCGCTTAATCAAGCCCCGGGCAGCACGGCACACGTGTAGCTACCGGCCGCCAGGCGGTCCAGCAAGCGCGGCAGCACGTACTGCACGGTGGGCAGCGCCTTTGTGCTGTCGTGCAGCGTGACGACCGCCCCCGGCGCTACGCGGTGCCACGTGCGGCGCAGACAGCGCTCGGCCGGTAGCTGAGCGTCGAAATCGCCGGCCAGCACGCTCCACATCACCACGCGGTAGTCGAGTTGCCGCAGCGCCCGGCTCTGTGCGGCGGTGAGGCGTCCGTAGGGTGGCCGGAAGAGCCGGACGTGCGCCCCTCCTACCTGTTGCATCGTCGCGTCGCACCGGGCTACGTCGGCCAGGTAAGCGTGCAAGGGCGTGCGGCGGCCGTTCAAGTGATACTGAGTGTGGTTGCCGACGCCGTGCCCTTCGGACAGAAGGCGGCGGAATAGCTCGGGATGCTTGGCGACGTTCTCACCCACGCAGAAAAAGGTAGCCCGGGCACGCGCACGCGCCAGTGCGTCGAGCACGAACTCCGTGGCTCCGGGAACGGGACCGTCGTCGAAGGTCAGAAACACCTCCCGCCGCTCGGTGGGTACGTGCCAGAGCCGCTGCGACCAGACGGCCGGCACCCAGCGGGGGATGCTGTGGGGGTAAGTCCGCACGGCTTGCTTTCAGGGTTCGTTGCCGTTCCGAAGTCGGGCGTAGGTCCATCCGCCCGGCGGTTCGGTGGTGTTCGGTGGTGTTGGGTGGTCACTACGGCTGCCCGATGCGGGCCGACAGCATCGTGATGTCGTCGCTAAAAGGCTCGCGGCCCCGGAAAGTCTCCAGCGCCTTCATCACCTGCGCGTGCAGGTGCGGCAGCGGGGCGTGCTGCTCCTCGCGCAGCAGGTCCAGCAGCCGTTCGAAGCCGTAGGGCTCGGCTTCGGCGTTGAACGTCTCGACGACGCCGTCGGTGTAAGCGAAGAGCAGCGAGGGGCGCAGCGGCTCGCTGGCGACCTCAGGCGCGGGAAGCTCTTCGAAGATTCCCAACACGGTGGTGCCGGTTTCCAGCATTCGGTAGCCCGCCTCGTCGAGCAGTACGGGCGGGTTGTGGCCGGCGTTGACGTAGGTGAGCGTGCGCGTGCGGCGGTCGCAGAGGGCCAGGAAGGCCGTGATAAAGTTCTCGCCGTAGCTGTTCTGCCGGATCTGCAGGTTCAACTCCTCGACCATGTGCAGCATGTCGGTAGTTTGCCGCGCCAGGGTCCGTAGCGACGCCTGGAAGTTGGCCATCAGCAGGGCCGCCGGGGTGCCCTTGCCCGACACGTCGGCGATGCAGAGCAGAAACTGGTCTTCGTTCAGGCGAATGCAGTCGTAGTAATCGCCCCCCACCGAGTCGTGCGGGCGGTAGCTGGCTTCGAGCGTCAGAAAGTCTTCTTGCGGCAGGGCTTTGGGAAAGAGCTGTTGTTGCACGCGCCGGGCGATCTCCTTCTCGCGCCGTGCGGCCTCCTGCTCAATGCGGTAGTGCACGAGACGCTTGTTCTCGATGGCCACGAACAAGATGTTACTCAGGGTCCTGACGAACTGCAGGGCATCTTCGGTGATCTCCTCGTCGGCCCCGAGCAGCACGTTGGCACGCACCGAGTTTTCGGCCCGCACGGGCACCACGTAGTCGAACGTTTCGGCCAGCGGCGCAAGCCAGCCGATGTCCTGCACCCGGCTGGTGTTCTTTAACTGCGTCATCTGCTCGGCGAGCTCTTCGCCGAGCGTCTGCTCTTCCACGCCGTAATCGGCCTTGCAGTGCCACCCTTCGCCGGCCTCGCGCACGAACAGCGCCATCCGCAGCACGCCCAAGTTGCCCCGCAGGGTGAAGTGAAAGATCTTGTAGAGCGCCTCTTCGGTCACGTCCGCGTTGATCGCTTGCGTGATCTCCAGCAGCGAGTTGAGCTCCAACTGTTTAAGCTGACACAGTTGTTGCAGGTGGGCCAATTGCTCGGCGGGGGCAATCTCGGTCATGATCAAGGGCGGGACTAAGAGTGGAAGAGTAGCGAGGAGTGTTATTCGGTCACCAAGCCCAACAATAGAGCTGACCGGAGCCGTCAGGTGTCCATTCCGTTGTGGTGCAGCAGCCCCGCCTTGGTAGCTAGGTAGTGTGGCTCAGTGTGTTGCGCTTCTCCTACCGGTGGGCCGGGCACCTGGCGCACCCACCCCCGTTCGATCAGGCCCCGTAGCGCCGGCTGCAGGGTTTGCTCATCCACTCCGACTTCGTTCGCCAGGGCGCGGTGGCCGGTCACAAAGTAAAGGGCGTCGATAATCTCGTACTCCAGGTCTTCCATAAACGGGCTGGAATATAAACAACTTTCGGCGCAGTTGTTCAGTGTACCTGCCGCCCCTTCCAGATATACGCGCGCGGCCCCGTGCTCAGCAGGCCGACGAAGACGATGTAAGGGCTGTACAGCACCTGCAAGCCGACAAACGCCCACGTGGACCACTGCGGCCCTAAGTCGCGCATCACCCGCCGCAGGTAATAGGCCTCGATCAGCGCCCGGACGGACAGGCAACCCGCGTAAGCCACGAGCGGCACCCACCCCAGCGCCACGAGCACCCCCCCCAGCGTTAGTAACAAATGAAAGCCGAAGTACCCGAGCGAGAGGGCAAAAGACCACACGTTGTCGTAGCCCTGCCACTTGCTCACCCAGCGCCGCCGCTGCCGGAAGAAGTCGCGCCACCGGGCGTGGGCGGACGTGCGCACTACCGCGTCGGGGTGACGGTAGAAGTGCGTGGTCATGCCGTACGTACCGACCAGCTTGTGCATGAGCAGCTCATCGTCGCCGGAGGCAATGTGATCGGCCCCCGCGAAGCCCTCGGCCCGCTCGAAGGCCGCCCGCGTGTAGAGCAGGTTGGCCCCGTTGCAGGTGGTGGGGTGCCCGGCCTGCATGGTGGCACCACCCGCCCCGACCAGCCCGGCGAACTCCAGGATTTGTATTTGCCCGAACAGCTCGGCCGTGGGCAGGAACGTCACGGGCGCACTGACCAACGCCGGGCGACGGGCGCGGTAGGCACGGACCAGGCTCGCCAGCCACCCCGGCCCCACGCGGCAGTCGCCGTCGGTAGTGACGATCACCTCGCCGCTCGTCGCGGCGATGCCTGCCGCAATTGCCCGCTTCTTGTGCGCGACGGTGGTGTCGTCGGGCGGCAGTGAGATCAATTGCAGGGGAAAGCGCGCGCGGCCGACAAAGGCGGCCACCCGCGCGGCCGTATCGTCTTCGGAGGCGTCGTCGATCACCGCAACTTCGAAATCGGCGTACGTCTGTTGGTTGAGGTCGTACAGCAGCGCTTCGATGCAGAGCGCCTCGTTGCGCACCGGGATGATGACCGCCACGCGGGGCGACGGCACTTCGGTGTCGGCAACGGCCGCTTCCGTGGCGTCCGTCCGGGTCCACCAGTACCGCAGCCAGAGCAGCAGGCCGCAGTAGACTACCGTCCCCACGATGAGCAGTAGTGTCAAGCCCGCGTACGCCACCGGCTTTGGGAGAGAAAACACGTACCCGCCGCCACGGGCAGCACGGCATTGCAGAGCCAGAGTGAGAGCGTCGCCATCACCACGGGCGCGGCAGGCACGCCCCACTGGCTGAAGTAAGCCACTGCGGCGGCCTCGCGCAGGCCGATCCCGCCCAAGAGGTTCAGAAAGGGGAGCAACGTCTTAGCGAAGAAAACGAAGGCCGTGCCCGCCAGCGTCACAACGGGGTCGGTTTCCACACCGTAGGCCCAAAGGAGAAAGGCAAACTGTAGGTTGTAAACCGCGTAGCGCGCGGCGGTGTAGAAGCCCACCCACCGCCGGTCGTCGGGGCTCAGCCGAGCGATGGTGGCCACCCACCGCTGCCACCGTGCCCCCCTGAGCACCCACCGGTGCCCGAGCAGAAAAAGCAATGCCGTCAGCAGCGTAAGGGCAAAGGCTCCGGTCGCGGCAAAGGGAGCGGTCAGGTAACCGGTCCGTACGGCCAGGTGTGCCCCCCCGATGCCGCCCCCGACGGCGATCAGGGCGTTCTGCCACGCTACCCCCCAGAGCAGCGGTGCGCCCCCGCTGAACCGCTGCGGCACGTCGAGTTGCAAGAGCCGCCCCAAGTAAGTGCCTACGCCGGGCCAGCTAAAGAACGCCGCCGCCTGCCCCGCCAGTACCGAGCGTAGGGCCTGTGCACTCGACACCGTGGCGACGGGCCGCAGCAGACGCTGCCACTTGAGCGCCTCCCAGCCCCAGTTGAACGGTACCAGCAGCAGCGCTACCCAGAGGCCCGGCCCGCGCCGGGGCACCCACAGACCTTCGCTCCACCCGGCGGCGCGCTCGCGCAGCACGTAGGCGAGCGCGCCCAGCAGCAACAGGGTGCCTCCCCAACGCGCGGCTTTGCCGAGGGGGACGAACTGTCTACTTTGCGGCATGGACGACCACTTGGAGGGGAAAATTATTCTCGGCATTGATCCGGGTACGACCGTGATG
>JBARYS010000484.1:0-7099 GCA_049648155.1 Catalinimonas sp.
CCCCACCCACCTGGGCCGACGCCGGCCGCGACGACCTGCTGCCGGCCGACCACCAACTGGAGCCGCCGCAGCTACTCTTCCGCAAGATCGAAGACGACGTAATCGAACGACAGATGCAAAAGCTCGAAGCCGCCCGCGTGGAAAACGCGCCCCCCGCCGCACCCACCACCCCGGCCCCGGAGGCCGCGCCCGCCCCGCCGCCGCCGGTCAAAGACGAGATCACGTTCGACGACTTCACCAAGCTCGACCTGCGCGTGGCCACCGTGCTCGCCGCCGAGCGCGTGCCGAAAACCGACAAGCTCATGAAGCTACAGCTCGACGCGGGTGGCGAGGCGCGCACCGTGGTCAGCGGCATCGCGCAGCACTTCGCGCCCGAGGAGGTCGTCGGCAAACAGGTCTGCCTGCTGGCGAACCTCGCACCCCGCAAGATGCGCGGCATCCTCTCGCAGGGCATGATTTTGATGGCCGAAGACGCCGACGGGCGGCTGGTGTTCGTCGCGCCCACCGACGTGGTGCGGCCGGGTAGTGGGGTGAGTTAAAAAGGGGTTGCAGGCCGTCGGAGTGCTTGCCGCTTCGCGCGCCGGGTCGAACGTGTTCGAGCCGAAAGCCCCCCGTAGAGCGGCGCGTCGGTGGAGAGGTAGATCACCGCCTGCGCCTGACCCCGCCGCGCAGCAACCGGCCGACGGTGTGTTGCAGCATGACCGTCTTACCCAGGCATCGCGGCCCCACCAGCCCGCCCGCCGGGTGTCGGCGTAGATCAAGGGGGGTGAAGCAGATTCAGGAATACCGCTCCCGAAGCTCCCGCTGCGGGACGGCCACCCCCAACCACCACGGGTCTTCTTGGTGGATGCGCCGGACGACCTGTTCGTCGGATATCTTTTCAAGGGTGTTCGAAAGACGCTCTGTATGTGCGAGCTTGCGTGCATGATCCAGCAGAGCTATAAGAAAGTAGGCGTGGCCGAGGTGCCGGCCCTCTTGCCTGAGGCGCGCATGGAAGCGCCGGCTGCCCAAACCACAGGTTGACTGACTACAAGGTTCACAAGCCAACGGCACGTCGGATGCTACCCTTGCTGCCCTACGGTCTGCTACGGGGAGGCTCTTCGACGAGCCTACGCAGTCGGGAAGACGTGTTCAACTCGGCCAAGTTTCGCTTCCTACTCGGCGAGAAAGACCCACACAACTCGCCTATCACCCACCCAACCGCTTCCTGATGAAACAACTTCCTGGTTCGGCGGTGAGTGCGCGGCGGCTGGGGTTCATCTGCTTAATTCTGGGGCTGCTCTGCGTAGGCATCGGCTCACTGACGCAGGCCCTGAACGGCTCGCTGACTTGGGCCGGGCTGGTGGTGGCCGCCGTGGGGCTGGGGCTACGCCTCTTCGGACCGCGCTGAGGCGAGGTGCGCCGCCGCCGCCCGGATCAGCCCCCCGTGGCCTGTGGGTAGCTCTATCAGTTGTCCCCCTTCCACGCGGCGCAACCACGCCCGGGCGGCTCCGGCCCGCGCCACGGCGTCTTCCCGACCCGTCCAGACCGTAACGGGCGTCCGGTGGGCGCTCAACCCTGCGGCCACCTGCTTGGGGTCGGGCTGCCAGCGTCCGTAGATGCGCCACGTGTCGACCACGCGTTGCCGCCGCGCCGCCGTGCTCACCTGCCGGGCGGCGAGCGTCCGGTAGGCGGCGGGCAGGCGCTTCACCACGTACGGCACGAGCGTCGGGTGCGCCATGACTCGCTCGAAGGCCCTCCGGCCCGGCGTGAAGCGCGTCGCTACCCTGAACGCGGGGTGAGGTCGGAGCACCTCGGGGGCCAGCAGGTTGAGCGACACGACGCGTTCCGGAAAGAGGGCGGCGGCCAGCAGCGCCGGGCGGCAACCCAGGCTGAAGCCCGCCAGCGCGAAGCTTCCGATCCCTTCTCGCCTCAGAAAGTCGCTTAAGACTTGCCGCAAGTGGGCGGCATTAGGCGGCGCGGGGGCGTCGGTGCGTCCCCAGGCGTCCCAGGCGTAGAGCGTGCGGTGCGCCGACTGCCACTCCTCCCACACCCGGCCCGACTGTCCGAAGCCCGCGAAGGTCACCAGCGGCGGCGCGACTCCGGAGGCGGCCTCCCACCGCCGGACTTGGGTGCCTGCCACCGGCGTCGTTCGGGGCTTGGGGCGTGGGGCGGCAGGCATTTTTGCGGCTACCGGGTGTTTATGGGTGCGCGGAACTGCGTCTCCATGGTGCGGAGCGTACGCCGGCGGTCGATGCGGTAGGAGCGCCGGTAGGTGAGCCGCAGCGCCTGCCCGACGCCGAACAAGACGGCCCCGCCGGTCAGCATCTGCAAGCCCGCGTCGGGCATGAAGGGCAGCATCACCAGCCCGAGCGCTCCCACGGCGATGCCCGCGCCGGTGCCGTTGCGCGCCCCTGTTTTGAGGAGGTGGAAGCCGTAGCCCTCTTTTTCGACGTAAATTCGGCGGAACTCTTCGACGGGCACGGCCGCGTCCATCAGCACCACGTAGCCGGGGCCGCCGCCTTGTATCGTCGTGCGGTACATGTAGTCGTCCTCCTTGAGCTTAAAGGTCAGCTCCTCGCCGGGATAGAAGCGCAGCCGCTTCCGCAGGCCGGGCTTGTCGAGCACGAGCGCATAGAAGGTGTCACCGTCGCCGCCGATCAGGGCCCGGTTGAGTTGCGCCCGCGCCGGGAAGAAGAGCACCGCACACAGCGCCCAGATGAGGTGTCGCATGACGGGAGGGGTTTCGAGGACAAAAGTACGGGCCGGGCATCAGCAGTCGGGGTGCTCGTTGCATCGACAACGCTCCCGGCGCGGCCGTCGGTATGTGGCCGCACGACGCCGGGGCCGGTTACCTTTGCCCGGATGCATACCGACGACGAACAAAATCCCTGGCGGACGCTGGGCGCGCGCGAGGTGTACGACAACGCTTGGATCAACGTGCGCGAGTGCGACGTGATTCACCCCAACAACCGCCCCGGCATCTACGGCGTGGTGAGCTTCAAGAACAAGGCCATCGGCATCATTCCGCTCGACGACGACCTCAACACCTGGATCGTGGGGCAGTGGCGCTACCCGCTCGGGCTTTACTCGTGGGAGATCCCGATGGGCGGCGGCCCGCTCAACGACGACGTGCTGACTTCGGCACAACGGGAGCTGGAGGAGGAGACCGGCCTACGCGCGGCCGACTGGTCGGAGTTGATGCGTATCCACACGTCCAATTCGGTGACCGACGAAGACGGCTACGTGTTCGTGGCGCGCGGCCTGCAGCAGGGCCAGACCCGGTTCGACGACACCGAGATCATTAAAATTCGTAAGCTGCCTCTGCGCGACGCCGTACGGATGGTGCTCGACGGGCAGATCACCGACTCGATCAGCGTGGGCGGATTGCTCAAGGCGGGCATTCAATTCGGCGCGGTCTGATGCCGATCTTTTAACTTCTGCCCCTACGATTTTCATGGAAGAGGCACCAGAGTTTATTTGGGAGCGCATCCAGCGGTGGGTACGCGCGGTGGTGAAGTTCTTCACGCAGCCGCTCGGTCTGAGCGAGACGGGCATGAGCCTGTGGGACATCATCTCGTTCCTGGCGGCGCTGGTGCTGGTCTACTGGCTGTCGGGCAAGGTGCGGTCGCTGCTGGTGGGGCGCGTGCTCTCGCGCTATAACATCGAGCTGGGTCTGCGCGAGGTGATCGGTACCATCACGCGGTACATCATCATCGTGATCGGCCTGCTGATCGTGATCCAGACGGCGGGCGTCGACCTGAGCGCGTTGGGGCTGTTGGCGGGCGCGCTGGGTGTGGGCATCGGCTTCGGGTTGCAGAACGTGACGAGCAACTTCATCAGCGGCATCATCATCCTGTTCGAGCGCCCCATCAAGGTGGGCGATCGCATCGAGGTCGACGACGTGAACGGCAACGTGGTCGACATCAGCGCGCGGGCCACCACCATCGTTACGAACGACAACATCGCCATCATCGTCCCGAATTCGGACTTCATCTCCACGCGCGTCATCAACTGGAGCCACCGCGACCGCGTGGTGCGCTTCAACTTCCCGGTGGGCGTCTCCTACAACGAAGACCCCGAGAACATCCGACGCCTGCTGATGGAGGTGGCCCGCGAGAACGACGGCGTGCTGCGCGACCCCCCGCCCGACGTCTTGTTCGACGCCTTCGGCGACAGCTCGCTCAACTTCAACCTGCGGGTCTGGACGCGCCGCTACACCGACACGCCGGCCGTGCTGCGGAGCCAGCTCTACTACGCCGTGGCGAAGAAGTTCGGCGAGCATAACGTCGAGATCCCCTTCCCGCAGCGCGATCTGCACCTGCGCTCCGGCTTCGACCGGCTCGTCGACGCCGCGCCCGACGCTTAAGATTCGTTCGTTTCGCGACCGGTGTAAGGTGCTGATCTTCAAAGCATTCAGCCTCCTTGCGGGCAACGGCGGCTTGGGCACCTCCGTCGGCTCGCAAGCCGCCCCCAGGTCGTTTAGGGTGATCCGCATCAGTTCGTCGGTGAGCAACCGAGGGTGAGCGTCCCCGCCCGGTGGCGGCGCCCTCCCGGGCGGGCAGCGTGCTTTATGCCGCGAACGGACGTAGCGGCGGGGGGATTCTCTCCCGGCCGGCCCAAAATCGTGCAAGCCCCGCCGCCGGCCCTTTTGGGACGACCGCCCGGCAACGCTACCTTCGAACGTTACCTGCCGCAAGGGGGGCCTTTTTGTTCACTTAAAATTATCGCCGTGAAGGGTATCTACCGCAGTCGCTACGAGCGGCACAAACCGACGCGTGGACGCACCCTGATGGACAAGATCATCGACGAGAAGCACAAAACGCTCGTGATGCAGTTTCAGAAGGTACAGTACTGGAAGCGCTACGCAAAGGAGCTGGAGGGCATCGTCGACGGCCTCGAAAATGAGCTCGTCGGCTACGAAAACTCCGTTATGCTCGAAAATCGCTCGAACTAGAGGTCGGCCCCTGAGGAAAGAGGCGAGTTATCGTCGCACTACCGGACAGAGGGCCCGAAAAACAGCGGCCCTACGAGCGCGTCCCGAATCGACGCCTTCGTGGGGTTTTGCTTTGCTGCGGGCGTAGGCTTCGCCGAGAGGTCTCCCGCACGTCGCTACGCTCGCCGCAGGTTCCCGCTCGGCACCGCCCTGAGCCTTACTGACTGGACATCAGCCGGTCGAACACCGCGCGCGCCCGGCCCGAGTCGAGGCTCTCTTCGGCCTGCCGCACGGCGTGAATCAGCGTCAGCTCGGGCCGTGTGCAGTGCAGCGCCAGCCCCGCGTTGGCGCACACGGCGGCGCGCTGCGCGGGCGTCCCTTCCCCGTCGAGCACAGACACAAAGATCTTCGCGGCTTCTTCGACCGAGCGCCCGCCGTGTAGCTCTTCGGGCTTGACCTGGTGCATTTCGAGGGCTTCGGGGGCCACCACGCGTTCGCCCTCGGGCGTCATCAGGCGGAAGGGGCCGGTCAGCGAAACCTCGTCGTAGCCGTCGAGGCTGTGGATGATGGCGAAGCGCACGTCGGTGCGCTGGTAGAGGTAGGCGTAAAGGCGGGTCAGTTCGAGGCTGAATACCCCCACCAGTTGGAAGGGCGGCCGCGCGGGGTTCACCATCGGCCCGAGCATGTTGAAGAACGTCTTGACGCCCAGTTGCTTGCGGATGGGCGCAACGTGCTTCATGGCCGGGTGGAACAGCGGCGCGTGCAGAAAGCAGAGGCCGGCGTGGTCGAGCTGCCGCCGGAGCACGTCGAGGTCGTTCGTGAAGCGGTATCCCAGGTGCTGCATCACGTTCGACGAGCCGCACACCGACGACACGCCGTTGTTGCCGTGCTTGGCGACCGGCTGCCCCGCGCCCGCCACCACAAAGGCGGCCAGCGTCGAGATGTTGAACGTATCCTTGCCGTCGCCGCCGGTACCGCACACGTCGATCGTCGCGTGGTCGGGGAAGGTGACCGGCACGCACAGTTCGAGCATCGCCTCGCGGAAGCCCCGCAGCTCCTCGACGGTGATGCTGCGCATCATGTAGACGGTCAGGAAGGCGGCGGCCTGCGCGGGGTTCACGCTGCCGGAGGCCAATTCGAGGAGCACCTGGCGGGCTTCGGCCCGGTCGAGGGTCTGGTACGAGAGCAGGTGGTTGAGCGTGTCGCGCATGGATGACGGGGGCGTAGCCGCAATGTTACGGCCGCCTCGCCATCGGCTCAAGGTCGGTCAGCTCGGCGATGCGCACGGGGCGTTGCTCTTCGATGCTCTTGCGCGCGGCGATGCCCGTCAGGACAGACATGGCCCCGTCGCGCGTGCCGGCCGACTGGCGGTAAGGGTCGGGCGCGTTCGGGTCCTTAAAAATCTTGTCTTTCAGGCGCGTGTCGCCGCCGCCGTGGCCGCCGCCCGCGTGCGGGATGCGGATCAGCTCCGTCTCGCCGAAATTTCTCGTCAGCCGCAGCTCGTCGTAGTCCGCCGCCTCCCAGGGCTGACGCTCCTTGATCCACGCTTCGAGGCGCCCCTCCTTGCCGTTGAAAGCGATACGATAGCCCTCATAAGGCGAGTAGCTGGTCAGCGAGTAGCTCATCTGCACGCCGTTGGCGTAGCGCACCACGGCCGCCATCTTGTCGTAGATGTCCACGTCGTTGCGGAACACGCAGCCGTCGCGGTGGTAGCCGTCGTGCTCTTCGTGCGCCGCGTAGAGGTTCATCAGGTACTCGCTCTCGGTCATGTCCCAGTAGAACGCGCACTCTCCCTTGTGGGGGCAGGGGCGGCAGTGCGAGTGGCGGAAGGGGCCGTTCGCGCCGTAGTGCTCCAACTGGCCGTAGGCGTAGACCTCGGCGGGCTCCGACTCCAGCCACCAGTTGATCAGGTCGAAGTGGTGCGTGGCCTTGTGGACCCAGAGCGTGCCGCCCTGCTCGCGGAGGCGGTGCCAGCGGCGGAAGTAGTCGGCCCCGTGGTAGACGTCGAGGTACCAGTGGAAATCGACCGACGTCACGTCGCCGACGGCACCCTCGTGCAGCAGTTCGTAGATTTTCTGGCGGTGGGGCGAGTAGCGGTAGTTGAACGTAACGGTGACCTTCCGGCCGGTGCGGCGTTCGGCGTCCAGAATCTGTTGGCACTTCGCTTCGTCGGTGGTCATGGGC
>JBARYS010000485.1:0-3069 GCA_049648155.1 Catalinimonas sp.
GTCCAGCGAGCACTGCATGTCCGAGACGCGCTGCTGCTGGGCGGGCGTCAGGCCGGTTGAGACCGGTGCGCCGGCGGCGGGATGCTGCGCGCTGATCAGCTCCGGCGACGACTGGCCTGCGGCCGCCGTGGCGGGAATCTGCGTGGCCTGCAGTGCCGACTGGTCGACGGTGAACTTGATGGCATCGGCGGCCGACTTGGTGCGCAGGTAGTACATGCCCGTCTTGAGGCCCTTGCGCCAGGCGTAGAAGTGCATCGAGGTGAGCTTGCCGAAGTTCGGATCCTGCAGGTGGATGTTCAGGCTCTGGCTCTGGCAGATGTACGCCCCCCGGTCGGCGGCCATGTCGAGGATCGTCTTCTGGCTGATCTCCCACACCGTCTTGTAGAGGTCCTTGATATTCTGCGGCACCGGCAAGTTCTGCACCGAGCCGTTGGCCTCGATCAGGCGGTTCTTCATCTGCTCGTCCCAGAGGCCAAGGTCCACCAGGTCGCCCAGCAGGTGCTTGTTTACCACGATGAACTCGCCCGACAGCACGCGGCGCGTGTAGATGTTGCTCGTGTAGGGCTCGAAGCACTCGTTGTTACCCAGGATCTGCGACGTGCTGGCCGTCGGCATCGGGGCCACCAGCAGCGAGTTGCGCGCGCCGTGCTCCACCACTTCGCCGCGCAGTGCTTGCCAATCCCAACGGCCCGAGCGCGGCGTGACGCCCCAGAGGTCGAACTGGAACTTGCCCTCCGACAGCGGCGAGCCGGGGAACGATTCGTAGTGGCCCTCTTGCTTGGCGAGGTCGACCGACGCCCGCATGGCCGCGTAGTAGATCGTCTCGAAGATGTCGGTGTTGAGCCCCTGCGCCTCGTCCGACTCGAAGGGCATCCGCAGCATCAGGAAGGTGTCGGCCAGCCCCTGCACGCCCAGCCCCACGGGGCGGTGGCGCATGTTCGAGTTGCGCGCCTCGGGCACCGGGTAGTAGTACCGGTCGATCACCTGGTTGAGGTTCTTCGTGACCTGGTAGGTGACCTCGTAGAGCTTGTCGTGGTCGAAAAACTGCCGGCCGTCGGGGCGCGTGTCGACGAACTTGGGCAGCGCCAGGCTCGCCAGGTTGCAAACTGCAACTTCCGTTGGAGAAGTGTACTCAATTATCTCGGTACAGAGGTTACTCGACCGGATCGTGCCCAGGTTTTGCTGGTTCGACTTGCCGTTCGCGTGGTCCTTGTAGAGCATGTAGGGCGTGCCCGTCTCGGTCTGCGATTCCAGCACCTCGAACCAGAGGTCCTGCGCGCGCACCACCTTGCGGGCGCGGCCCTCGCGCTCGTACTTCTCGTAGAGGCGCTCGAACGCCTCGCCGTGGCAGTCGGCCAGCCCCGGCGCTTCGTGCGGGCAGAAGAGCGACCACTCCTCGTCGGCCTCCACGCGCTTCATGAACAGGTCGGGCGTCCAGAGGGCGTAGAACAGGTCGCGGGCGCGGTTCTCTTCCTTGCCGTGGTTCTTCTTCAGTTGCAGCCAGTCGAACACGTCGGCGTGCCACGGCTCTAGGTAGACCGCAAAGGCCCCCTTGCGCTTGCCGCCGCCCTGGTCCACGTAACGGGCGGTGTCGTTGAACACGCGCAGCATCGGGATGAGGCCGTTCGACGAGCCGTTGGTGCCCTTGATGTACGAGCCGGTGGCGCGCACGTGGTGGATCGACAGCCCGATGCCCCCCGCCGACTGTGAGATCTGCGCGCACTGCTTGAGCGTGTCGTAGATGCCGGGGATGGAGTCCTCCTTCATGGTGAGTAGGAAGCAACTGCTCATCTGCGGCTTGGGCGTGCCGGCGTTGAAGAGCGTCGGCGTGGCGTGCGTGAACCACTTCTCCGACAGCAGGTGGTAGGTCTTCACCACCGAGTCGAGGTCGTCCATGTGGATGCCCACCGCCACGCGCATCAGCATGTGCTGGGGGCGCTCCACGACCTTACCGTCGAGCTTGAAGAGGTAGCTGCGCTCCAGCGTCTTGAAGCCGAAGTAGTCGTAGCCGAAGTCGCGGTCGTAGATGATCGTCGAGTCGAGCAGGGCGGCGTTTTTCTGGATGATCTGGTACGCCTCGCGTGAGAGCAGCGCCGCGTTCTCGCCCGTCTTGGGGTCCACGTACTGGTAGAGCCGCTTCATGGTGTTCGAAAACGACTTGCTGGTCGTCTTGTGCAGATTCGACACCGCGATGCGGGCGGCCAGCAGGGCGTAGTCGGGGTGGCGCACCGTCATGGTGGCGGCCGTCTCGGCGGCCAGGTTATCGAGCTCCTGGGTCGAGACCCCGTCGTAGATGCCGTCGATCACCTTCTTGGCCACCTCCACCACGCGCACGTAGCGCGTATCAAGCGCGTAGCTCAGTTTCTCAATGCGGGCGGTGATCTTGTCGAACTTTACCGACTCTCGGCGGCCGTCTCTCTTTATTACGTACATGGGCGGGGGCGATTGTAATGTTTGTATTAAGTATTGAGTACAAGGTATTAGGCGTAAGCGCACTTGATGCCTGATACTTCTGATGCTGGCATGAGGTACACGATATCAGGTGTAAGCGTACTCAATACCTGATACTTTGTACTTAATACCTGATACTTTGTACTTAATACAACCAATTAAAACTCCTCGTCGAGCGAGAACTTCTTAGTGTCCTTTTCTTTGTCCATGCCCGACATCACACCGGCCTTTTGGTATTCGGCCACGCGCTTCTCGAAGAAGTTGGTCTTGCCCTGCAGCGAGATCATCTCCATGAAGTCGAACGGGTTGTTGGCACCGTAGTGCTTCGGCAGGCCCAGGGCGACCAGCAGGCGGTCGGCCACGAACTCGATGTACTGCGACATCAGGCCGGCGTTCATGCCGATCAGGTTCACGGGCAGCGCGTCGGTGACAAACTCCTGCTCGATGGCCACGGCGTCGGTGATGATGGCCAGCACCCGCTCGGGTGCCAACTTGTGCTCGATGTAATCCTGGTAGAGCATGCAGGCAAAGTCGCAGTGCAACCCTTCGTCGCGGCTGATGAGTTCGTTCGAGAAGCTCAGGCCCGGCATCAGGCCACGCTTCTTCAGCCAGAAGATC
>JBARYS010000486.1:0-5681 GCA_049648155.1 Catalinimonas sp.
CTTCCAGTTGTATGCTGCCGGTGCCCAGTGCGATGTTGATCTCGGTCACCTTTCCGGGTTGCACTTCGACCCCCTGGATGGTTTGGTTCGTGTAGGAGATGTAGGTGGCGACGATATTGTAGGTCCCCGGTTCGATTGAGATGTTGTAGACACCGCTCAGATCGGTGGAGCTACCCATGGTGGTACCCTCGATGAGGACGTTAACACCGATCAGCTCTTCGCCGGTTTCTTCGTCGACCACCTTACCGGTGATGGTGCCGTTCTGCGCACGCAGCGTGGTCAAGCTGATCAGAATGAGAAGTAGTGTGAGGAGAGGTTTAAGCATAACAAGACAAGACAAGACAAGACAAGGGTTAGTCAAATACAAAATAAGGTGAACAACCGTAGTTGTTCACCTTATCATTTAATCGCTTAGCCGCTTTCGGTTACTTGATAACCAACTTACGGGTAGCAAGGCTGTTGTTGGATACGATTTTCACCACGTAGACCCCGGCGCTCAGGCCGCTCACGTCGGCTTGCACCATATTGTCGCCGGCACGCCGCGCGTCGTTCATCACCTGCTGTACCAAACGGCCCTGTAGGTCGACGATCGAGATATCGACACCGCCGGCTTGCTTCACGCTGAAGGCAATCTCCACGCTGCCCTCGGTGGGGTTCGGGTAGAGGGTCACCGCGTCGAATGCCACCGCCTCGTCGCGCAGCGAACTCACGTATTCGTTGTCGGCCAGGGCGGTCCACCGCTGAATCCACACTTCGTTGTTGGTCGGTTCGAAAGCACCACGGTAGTTAGCCGGCGAGAAGAAGGCATCGTTCTGGGGCAGGGGAGACACCTGAGGACTCACCGCGGCGGTCGCGCGCGGGTCGAGGCCCGACACGCGGTCGATGTTCGAGATGGCGTTACCGGTCAGGTATTCGTGACCGATGGCCGGATTACTCAGGTAGGACAGGATGGCGGCCTTTTGGTTGCCAATTTCAACGCCGGCGTCATTCGTCGTGAAGCGCACGATGCCCGCCAGGTTGTCGGTCGCGTTGTTGCGCATTCGGGCGAAAGTGTGGTTCTCAACCACCAGCTCGCCGGCCAGCACCCGCGCGGCGGCATCACCCTCGCCGGCCAGGTCTTCAATCTCCAGACCCAGGGCAAAATCGGTGAAGACACCGTTGTTGAACACGCCGGCCGTGTTGTCGCGCATCAGAAACGCCAGCGGGCTGGCCAGATCAGACTGCGGGAAGCCGGAGCCGATGAACGTCATGTTGTAGATCGTCGGATCCGAGAACACATCGTTATCGTCGTCGTCGGCACCGTCGAACTCACCGCCGTTGTCGGCCGCGTTGCCGCCCTGAATCACGAACCAGAACTGGCCCTTGCCCTTCCAGCCGTAGTCCCAGTCAAACGAGTCGTCCTCGCAGAAAGAGACCGTGGCGTACTTCAGCTCGGCGGCACCACCGAAGAACTCGATGCCGTCGTCGGAGCCGGCGTACACGTCGATGTATTCGAGCACCGTCCGGCTACCCACCGCACCAAGCGAAAGGCCGTTCAGCTCGTCGCCGGGGGCCAACTCGTTGCCCGAGTGGCGGATCGACACGTAGCGCAGTACGCCGGAGCTATCGGCGTTGTCGGTACCACCGTAATCACCACGGGTGTCGCCGTCGGGCAGCGAAGTGCCCTCGATGGTCGGCTCGCTGTCCCCCTCGATGTTCACGATGCCCTTACCGAGGATTACCAAGCCGCCCCAAAGTCCCGTGTTGGTTTCGTTAAGGTCTTCAGGATCGTTGATATCATCGTCTTCAGCCGTGAAGATGATGGGCTCTTCAGCAGTACCTTGAGCGATGATGAAAGCACCGCGGGTAATGACAAGGGCGGCCGCCAGCGTATCTTCAGAGGCTGCACCCTTGATCACCGTACCGGCCTCAATGTTGAGCACGCCGCCCTCTTCGAGAAAGACCGGGCCGTTCAGTAGGTAGACTTTGTCCTTCGTCCAGTTGTAGGACTGTCCGCCTACCAAAGAGGCATCAGTCACTTGCACAACCTCTTGTGCTATGACTGCCGCGCTCGCCAACGTAGCCAGTGCGAATAGATAGATTTTCCTCATGATGCTTTTCCTTGATGATTGGTTGGAAGATGAGAAGAAAGAGGAGGCGTGTGGCCTCCGTCAAGGCTCGCCGCAAAGGTTAGTAGCAATCGATTCCCGTAGTGCCTTATCGTGTTATCTGAATGTTAAGTGATTATCAAGAATGACTTAACACAACCAAAGCTTGGTGGAGCACGGTGGGCATTCTTCGGTCTGATTGCCTTAGCTGATTGCCTTAGAGAAAAGAACGGGGGGATGCTACATTTTATCGATTGCGCCCTACCCTCCCGGCGGATCTAACCCCGAAGCGCGCACCCGGCCGCGAGTATCGGTTCAGGGTCATTCAGGTTACCATCTGCGAGCGTCCCGATCCCACGCCTAGGCGGCGGGAATCGTCTCTTTTTCTCCTATTCATCAATCCCGCTCCAATCCTTACAACCCGCTAATCCACAACGCCTTAAAGCAGAAATCCAAGGGGGGGCGCTTCATCTTTGTTGCAACCATACGCAACCGCACCCGCGACCCTGATGACGATCTTCTCTGCTCTGCTGCTCAGTGCCACCCTGGCCACCGCCCCGCCCGCCGACCCTCACTACACCGTCCGGGCGACCCTCGACGCGGAGACCCACGCCCTCGACGGCACCTGGACACTGCGCTACACCAACACCACCGACCGCCCCGTGCGCCACCTCTGGCTGCGGCTGGCACCGAACGCCTACCGAGACGCCCGCACGCCCTACGGCCGCTACCTGGCCGAGCGCGGCACGGCACTCGACAAGCACGCCCCGGGGGGCATCGACGGCTTCGCCTTCCGCGCCGAAGGGGAAGCGCTCCGCACCAAGTCGCACACCGAGTACGCCGACCTGCTGTGCGTGACGCTGCCGCGCCCGCTGCCCGCCGGCGAGGCGATGGAGGTCACCACGCCCTTCCGCACGCAGCTTCCCGCCGAAGTGGGGGGCGTGGGCTACGCCGCAGACGGCTACCACGTAGACCACTGGTTTCCGCAGCTTGCGCCCGCCGGCAAAGCCGCCGTGCCCTTCATGGGCAGCGCGCACACCCCAACGACTATAGGTGTTCACGACGTGCTGCTTATGCTGCCTACGGGCCTCACGCCGGCGGCTTCGGCCCCGGTGGCGGAGACCACCACCGCCGCCGACGGACTCCAACAGACGCTTCGCTTCGCCACCGTGCGTACGCCCGACTTCGCTTGGACGGCCGCGCCGCGCCGTGAGGTGAGGGAGGTGCCGGTCTCGCTGCCGAACAACCGTACGGTAACGCTTCAGATTGTCGGCGCGCTGGGCGAAAGCGACGGCAACACCCTCGCTGTGGCGGGAGAGCGCGCCCTACGTACGCTCAGCGAGTGGTACGGCAACTATCCCTACGATCAACTCACCATCACGGACCATCCCCTCGGGGCCGAGCGGGGCGGCGTGCACCCCGCGTTGATCGTGCTGGGTGAATACCACAACGCCTTCGCACGGGAGCGCGCCCTGATACGCGGGCTGGCCGACCAGTGGTGGAGCCGGGCCGAAGACCCCTGGCTGCGCCTGGGTGCGGCCGCCGACGCCGAGCGCCGCTACGTGGCCCTACACTATCCCGACAAGACCGCCGCCGACGGCCTCGACCCGGTCGCGGGGCGGTTGGTCGGCGGGGGCGAGCAGCCCTTCGCCCGCCTAGCTGAGCACGCTTATCTTCTCTCGCACCGCACCGGCCGTGACCAGCCTCTCGACCTGCCGGTGGCAGCCTACGACCGCTGGGGGCGCTACTCGCTGCTCGAACAGAAGTCCGCACTGCTGCTGAGCTTCGCCCGCGACTACTTCGGTGCCGCCCCGTACGACGCGCTGGTGCAGGAGATGCTGCTGGACGAGACCCTCAACGCCGGGTCCCTCCGTGTTCGGCTGGAAGAGGCCGGCGGCGAGAGCTGGGCGTGGCTGTTCCGCGACCTGGTCACCACCACGGCACCGTACGACTACGCCGTGAAAGGCTTAACCGAGCAGAAAGACGGGGGGAAAGTTTACGTCGAGAACGTGGGGAGCGTGGAAGCACCCGTGGCGGTGTCGGCGCTACGCGGCGGCGAGGTCGTCGAAACGCGCTGGTACCCCGGCTTCAAAGGCGTCAAGGCCCTCCCCTTTCCCGAAGGCGACTGGGACGAGATCACGCTCGACGGCGAGCAGGTGACGCCCGACGTCCGACGCCATAACGACTGGATCGACGTGGTGACCCAGCGCAAGGTCGAGGCGATACGGGTCACGCTGCTGCCCCGGTTCGACGACGCCCGCCGCACGCAGGTGTCGGTCACGCCGGTGGTGGGCTACAATGCCGCCGACCGCCTGATGATTGGCTTCGCCCTGACGGGGCCGGTGCTGCCGCCGCGCCGCCTCAACTTTCTCGTCATGCCGATGGTGGGATCCAGCCTGGGGGGGCTCACGGGTTCGTATCACGTCAACTACCACCTGCCCGCCAACGAACGGTGGTCGCGCGCGGTAGCCTCGTTCAAGTCGGACGTCTACGCCGGGTTTGAGAAGTTCGACCCGAGCCTGAACCTCGAACTACCCACCACCTCGACGGCCCGCACGCGCAGTCTGCGGGTACGCGCCACCCACGTGCGCATCCGCGTGCAGGAGTTGCCCGACTACCTGCCGGAGCAAGCCGTGGTGGGCAACAGCCGGCAGACGTACACGGTGCTGTCGGCGGCATACCGAAACGACTACCGCACCGCCCTCCGCCGAGCGGGCACCCGCGTGGAGGCCCGCCACCAGATGGGCAACTTCACGAAACTGACCGGCGAGGCTACCTGGGGCCACCGCCACTCGGCCAAAGGGTGGGTCGAACTGCGGGCGTTTGCCGGGGCATTCGTGCAGGCCACCAACGTGCGCAACAACTTCCGCATGGGCGTCAGCGGCGGCACCGACTACCTGATGGACGAGATCTTCCTGGACCGCCCCGGCCTGACCAACAGCTTAGCCGCTTTCCGCCGGCAGCGCCACGACGGGCAGGGGGGCTTCCGTGCCTTTACCGACGCGCACACGCAGCAGTGGCTTACCACCGCCACCGCCGCCGTCGACCTGCCCAACCTGCCGCTGCGCGCTTGGGCCGACGCGGGCTACGTGCCCGAGGTGGGCGTGCTGACGGGCGTAGGCGTAGACCTGCGCCTGGTGCCCGGCGTACTGACCGTGCACCTGCCGCTGGCGGGCAGCTCGTACGCCCAGCGGGTGCCGCGCCGTGCCGAAGAGCTCAGCGAGCAACTACGCTTCACGCTGCATCTGCACGAGCTGGCCCCGCACCGCCTGATGCGCGCCTGGATGGGCAAGTAAACGCCGGAGGGCTTACGTCGTGGTTGCCGGATCGTCACGCGACGCATCCACCCCGGCATCCACCCCGGCATCCCTCCGGCGGGTGGGTTACCTTGCTTCCATGCAGCACGTTCTCGACTTCCTCGCGCGCCTGCGCGACCACAACGACCGCGACTGGTTTCAAGCGCACAAGGCAGAGTACCAGCAGGCCCACGCCGACTTTGCCGCGCTGGTGCAGGATTTGATCGACCGGATGGCCCCCTGGGAGCCGGCGGTGCAACACCTTACGGCGAAGGAGTGCCTGTTCCGCATCTACCGC
>JBARYS010000487.1:0-3602 GCA_049648155.1 Catalinimonas sp.
AGCCGGTCGATGTTGGGCGTCCGCACCTGCGGGTTGCCGTAGCAGCCGAAGTCATCCCAACTCACGTCGTCGGCGATGATCACCACCAGGTTCGGCGGCTTCTGAGCTACCGAGGGCAGAGTGGGCAGGCAGAGCGTAAGGAGGGTAAGGAGGCGGAACATGGAGTATGGCGGGCGATGTAGCCGGCGGCAAAAAGTGGGGAAATATTTGAAGCCGCCCCCGTAGAGACGCAAGATTTTACGCCTCCAGTGCGTCGGCCCGCGCAAGAAAAATCTAGAAAGGGGTGACAGCCCACGTCATGAAAGCCCATCCGCTACCCCGCCAAGTGGCGCGAGCAGTCGTCGACCTCGAAGCAGAGCGAGGCTGCGCCCAGCACGCCCGCGTCGTTACCCAGTTGCGCCAGGCGTAGGGTGAGCCCGTCGAGGTAGTAGGGCGTCAGGTAGCGGCGGAACGTCTGGTGCATGCTGTCCCGGATGTAAGGGTACGACACCGACAGCCCGCCGCCGATGAGGATCGTCTTGATGTCGAGGATACGGATGGCCGACACCAGCCCCTCGCCCAGAATCTCGCCGACCTCGGCCAGCACCTTCAGCGCCAGCGGGTCGCCCTTGCCGGCGGCCTGGATCAATTTTCCCGACGTGATGACCTCGTCCTTGTGCTGCACCATCGCCGTCTGCCCCCAGTGGTCGTTGAGCAGGGCGGCGGCCATGGTCAGGATGCCGCGCTTGCCGATGTTGCTCTCCAGCCGCCGCTCGTAGCGCGACACGATGTGACCGATCTCCATGCTGTTGCCGTCGCCGCCCAGAAACACGCGGCGGTCGACGATGGCCGCCCCGCCCACGCCCGTGCCGAGCGTGATGAACATATAGTCGTCGGGCAGCGGGTCGTCGGCGAAGAAGTACTCCCCGAGGGCGGCGGCGTTGGCATCGTTCTCCAGCCGCACCAGCACGCCGGGGAACGCGGCCTCCAGGTGCGTGGCCAGCGGCACCCCGTTCAGCTCGGGAATGTTAGGCAGCTCCATCAGGGTGCGGCGGTCTTTCGAGAGGGTGCCCGGCACCCCGATGCCGATGCGCGAGACGCCCGGCGTGGCTCGGAATTGCTTGCGGATGGCCTCGATCATTCGCCCGACAAAGTCGCCGCTTTCGCGCCACTCTAAGGTCACGTAGTGCTCGAAGTGGTGAATCCGTCCGTCGGCGTCGACCACACCCATCTTGATTCCGGTACCGCCGACGTCGATGCCTAAAGTCTCGCGCATGGTGCTGTTGCTTGGTAGGGAAGGCCGTAAAAATATCCAATCCGGCGCATCCGGTCGCCCTACCAAAACCCCGGCGGGCGGATGATCCCCATCATCGTGCCGTCACGCGGAGCGCCTCGTTGTTGCTCCGGAAGGTGGGGAAGCACATCGCCTTGGCCCGCACCGGGTTGAGCGCGTAAGTGCCGCCGTATCGAACCATCAGATCGACCGCGAAGGTGAGGGTGCCCATCGGCAAGGCGGTAGCGACGCGGGCCGGCGGCGATCACCCCAGCGCCTCCGGCAGCGTACCTTCGTGCAGTTCGGCGGCCTCGGCGGTGCTCATCCAGATACTTTCCCCCACGCGGAAGTCGCCCTCGCGGACCTCGCCGAGGTGCAGAAAGGGCACCGGGAGGCTCTCTTCGAAGGCCGCCCGGTCGGGGGGGCGCACCGAGACTACCACGCGGCTCTGCGCCTCGCCGAACCAAAAGGCGTCGGCCCGGACGTCGGTGGGGTTGCGTACGTCGAAGCCCAACTTGTGCGGCAGCGCCGACTCGGCCAGGGCGACGAACAGGCCGCCGTCCGAGACGTCGTGCACCGAGGCGACGCGCCCCGTACGGATCACGGCCCGAACCGCCGCTTGTAGCCCGGCCTCTTCTTCCAAGTCAAAGTAAGGGGCGGGCGAGGCCTTCACCCCCAGGTAAGAGTAGAGGTATTCTGAGGAAGCCAAGTCGGCGCGCGGCACACCCAGCAGGTAGATCGCGTCGCCGGGGGTCTGAAAGGCCAGCCCGGTCTGGTGCCGCACGTCGTCCATCAGCCCCAACATGCCGATGGTCGGGGTGGGGAAGACCGGGCCCTCGTCCGACGACTGGTTGTAGAAGCTCACGTTGCCGCCGGTCACGGGCGTGCCTAGGCGCTCGCAGGCGCGGCTCATGCCCTTGATCGCCCCCACAAACTGCCAGTAGACCTCCGGATTGTAGGGGTTGCCGAAATTAAGGCAGTTGGTGACGGCCACCGGCTCGCCGCCGGCGCAGACGATGTTGCGGGCGGCCTCAGCCACGGCAATGGCGCAACCCACCTCGGGGTCGGCGTGGACGTAGCGTCCGTTGCAGTCGACCGACATCACCAGTGCCTTGTCGGAGCCCTTCAGGCGAACCACGGCGGCGTCGGCGGGGCGGTTAGTGGTGCGGTTGTCGGTGCCCACCATCGAGTCGTACTGCTGACTTACCCAGCGGCGCGAGCAGAGGTTCGGGTGGGCCAGCAAGAAGCGCCCCACTGCGGCCAAGTCGTCGGGCACCGTGATTGTCTTGGCGTCGAATTTCCGGTACTCTTGGTAGTAGGCCGGCTCGCGATACTCGCGCTCGTAGACCGGTGCGCCGCCGCCCAGCACCAGGTCGTAGGCGGGCACTTCGGCCACCAACTCGCCGTGCATGTGGAAGCGCAGCGCGCCGCCCTCGGTCACCTCGCCGATTTGCGCGCAGTTCAAGTCCCACTTGTCGAAGATGGCCGACACCTCTTCTTCAGCGCCGCGCTCGGCCACCACCAGCATTCGCTCCTGCGACTCGGAGAGTAGAATCTCCCACGGCTGCATGTGGGCCTGGCGCGTGGGCACGCGGTCCAGGTAGATGTCCATGCCGTGCTCGCCCTTGGCACTCATCTCGGAGGTCGAGCAGATGATGCCCGCCGCGCCCATGTCTTGAATGCCCACCACGCGGCCGGTGGCGATCACCTCCAGCGTGGCTTCGAGCAGTAGCTTCTCCATGAACGGGTCGCCCACCTGCACGGCGGGGAGGTCCTTCACGGAGTCTTCGGTGATGTCCTTCGAGGCGAACGCCGCCCCGTGGATGCCGTCCTTGCCCGTGGCTGAGCCGACGATGAACACCGGGTTGCCCACGCCGTACGAGATGGCCCGCGCCACGGCGTCGGTACGCACCACGCCCGCCGAGAAGGCGTTCACCAGCGGGTTCACCTGGTAGCAGGGGTCAAAGTACAGCTCACCGCCCACGGTGGGCACTCCGAAGGCGTTACCGTAGTCGCCGATGCCCTTCACCACGCCCTTGACCAGCCACTGCGTGCGGGCTTTTTTCAGGTCGCCGAAGCGCAGGGAGTTGAGCTGCGCCACCGGGCGGGCGCCCATCGTGAAGATGTCGCGGTTGATGCCGCCCACGCCCGTGGCCGCGCCTTGGTAGGGTTCGAGCGCCGAGGGGTGGTTGTGCGACTCGATCTTGAAGCTGCACGCCCAGCCGTCGCCGATGTCGACCAGCCCGGCGTTCTCTTCGCCGGCCTTAGCGAGCATCCGGGCGCCGTCGCGGGGCAGCGTCTTCAGCCAGCGGATCGAATTCTTGTAGGAGCAGTGCTCCGACCACATCAC
>JBARYS010000488.1:0-3073 GCA_049648155.1 Catalinimonas sp.
GCCACGAATGCCCCGCACCACGTGTCGAAACGGGTGCCGAGCGCCTGCGCCTGGTGCGGGGCAGCGGTGCTCAGGAAACAGCCGAGCCATTGGTGCGTGGAGTCTACCGCCGGCATGGCCGGCATGGGGTTGTCTGTAGCCAAAGGTGCGGCTGCGGGCGTGTGGCTGGGCGAAGGGTCAGGTTGGGCCAGAAGGGGCAGCGCCGCCAACCAGCCACCGAGCAGGGAGAGCCAAATGGTGTGCATCGCCGTATGGGTAAATGTGTGATATCGAAATCCAGATGACTAAAGTTAACAATTTCTTAACATTCGCTTAACATTGGAAACATCAACGTTGCAAACCCCGCCCCCGGCGGCTCCCCTTCAAGCCACCCCCGACGACGTTTTTAAGAAGCAGCAGCAGTACGCGCCCCGATTGGCCGCCTCGACCGCCGCACAACGCCGTGCCAAGCTGCGCCGCTTGCGCAAGGCCATTCTCGCGGCGCGCCACCTGCTGCGACAAGCCCTCCACGAGGACTTCGGTAAGCCCCATGCCGAGACCGACCTGACGGAGATTTACCCCACGCTGGCCGAGATCGACCGTGCCGACCGCTACCTGGAGCGTTGGATGGCCCCGCGCCGCGTGTCGACGCCGCCCGCCATGCTCGGGGCGCACTCGTACGTGCGCTACGAACCCAAGGGCACCTCGCTGATCATCGCCCCTTGGAACTACCCTTTTCACCTGCAGCTCTACCCCCTGGTGAGCGCCGTGGCGGCGGGCTGCACGGCCGTGCTGAAGCCCTCGGAGCTGACTCCGCGCACGGCGGCGGTGATCCGACGGGTGATCGACGACGTGTTTCATCCCCGCGAGGTGGCCGTGTTCGAAGGGGGCAAGGAGGTCACGCAGGAGCTACTGGCGCTGCCGTTCGGGCACATCTTCTTCACGGGAAGCCCACGCGTGGGGAAAATCGTGATGGCGGCGGCGGCCAAAAACCTTAGCTCCGTCACGCTCGAACTGGGGGGGAAGTCGCCGACCCTCGTCGACGAGACGGCCGACCTGCGGGCCGCCGCCGATAAGATCGTCTACGGCAAGTTTGTGAACGCCGGGCAGACCTGCGTAGCCCCCGACTACGTGCTCGTGGCGCGGTCGGCCTACACGGGGCTGCTCGAAGAGTTGCAACGGGCGCTGCGGGCGTCGTACGGTGACCTGCAAAGCGAAAAGCACCGGCGGAGCTACGCCCGCATCATCAGCCGCGAACACTACGACCGCCTCGCGGAGATGATCGGCGACGCCCAGGCGCGCGGCGCACGCGTGGTGACCGGCGGCACCGGCGAGCGCGAAGCGTGCTTGCTCCCCCCCACCCTGCTGACCGGCTGCACCGACGAGATGCGGGTGATGCAGGAGGAGATATTCGGACCGCTGCTGCCCGTGGTGCCCTACGACACCGCCGAGGAGGCCGTCGTCACCGTGCGGGCGCACCCCACGCCGCTGGCCTGCTACGTCTTCAGCGAGCGGCCGGAGGTGGCGGCGGCCTGGCTCGACCGGCTGCCGTCGGGAGGCGGCTGCGTCAACGAGACCTTGCTGCACGTGGCGAACCCCGCGCTACCGTTCGGAGGGGTGAACAACAGCGGCATCGGCAAGAGCCACGGCCGGGCGGGTTTCCTGGCCTTCTCGAACGAGCGCGGCATCCTCCACCAAGGGTGGAAGCGACCCATCACGCGGCTCCTCACGCCGCCCTACGGCCGCTGGAAGCAGGGGCTCACCGAGGTGCTGCTGCACGCGCCCCGGTGGCTCACGTAGGGGGCAATCCGTTTACCTTGCGCGCATGAAAGCCGAGGGGCCACTGGCCCGTTTTCTGGTCTGGCGGACGCGTCACGTCTCGGCGCGCAACTTCCTGCTCCTGCTCAGCAGCGTGGTGGGCGTGCTGGCGGGGCTGGCGGCGGTGGCGCTGAAGGCCGCCGTGCACTTCTTGCAGCAGTGGCGCGACCTGGTGGCCGTCGACTACGCCTACCTCTACTTCGTGATGCCCGCCGTGGGGCTGACTCTGGCCGTCGCCATGGCGCGGCTCTTCGGCGAGCAGCTCGGCTACGGTATCACTGACGTGCTCTACAGCATCGCGCAGCGGGCGGCGGTGTTGCCGCGCCGCAAGACCTACACGCACCTGATCACGAGCACCTTCACGGTGGGGCTGGGCGGCTCGGCGGGGCTGGAAGCGCCCAGCGTGGTGACGGCCGCCGCGCTCGGCTCCAACCTGGGGCGGGTCATGCACCTGAGCGCCCGCAAGCGCACCCTGATGATCGGCTGCGGCACGGCCGGGGCCATCGCGGGCATCTTCAACGCGCCGGTGGCGGGGGTCATCTTCAGCATCGAGGTGATCCTGGGCGAGGTCTCCCTGAACGCCTTTCTCCCTCTGCTCATCTCTTCGATCAGCGCCGCCTTGGTAGCGAACGTACTCTCCGACACGAGCTTGCTCTTCTCCTTCCGGCTAGAGCAGGCGTTCACCGTCGCGCACTTTCCCTATTACCTGCTGCTGGGCGTAGTCTGCGGCTTGACGGCGGTGGTGTTCCGCCGCGTGACGACCTGGACCGACCAGACCGTGCGGCGGCTGCGCAACCGCTACGTACGCCTGCTGGTGGGCGGGGCGGTGCTCGGGCTGGCGGTGTTGGCCTTTCCGGCCGTCTACGGCGAGGGCTACGACCTGGTCTCGGCGCTGCTGCGGGGCGACGCGGAGCCGCTGCGCTACCCAGCCGCTTGGTTCGGCGCGTGGGACCACCGCCTGATGCTGCTGGCCTTTGCCGCCGTGGTGGTGCTGGTGAAGATGATCGCCACCGGCCTGACGCTGGGTGCGGGCGGCAGCGGCGGCATCTTCGGCCCCTCGCTGGTGGTGGGCGGGCTGGCGGGGTTCGTCTTCGCCGAGGGGCTGCGCTTCTGGTGGCCGGTGATGCCGATCCGCACCGAAAATCTGATCATGACCGGCATGTGCGGCCTGATGAGCGGCGTGCAGTACGCCCCGCTGACGGCCATCTTCATGATCGCCGAAATCACCGGCGGTTACGTACTGCTGGTGCCGCTGATGATCGTCTCGGCGCTGGCC
>JBARYS010000489.1:0-5694 GCA_049648155.1 Catalinimonas sp.
GTCGCGTCTGTCTTCGTGTTGCTCCTATGGGCGTGTAATCCCGACGAGCCGCCCCCGCCTACGTTGCCCGATGCCGACAGCACGCGCGGGGTGTTCATCGCCAACGAAGGAAACTTCGGCTCGGGTAACGCCTCGCTGAGTTATTTAGACCTGCCCACCGATCAGATGAGCAACGGGTTGTTCGCGGCGGTTAATTCCGGCCGCCCACTCGGCGACGTGCTGCAGTCCGTCACGCTGCGCGACAGCCTGGCTTATCTGGTGGTTAATAACTCCGGTAAGATCGCCATCATCCACAATCGGACGTTCGCGGTGGTCGACTCCGTCGTGGGGCTGGTCTCGCCGCGCTACCTTTTGTTCGTCAGCGCCACGAAGGCCTACTGCAGCGACCTCTACGCCGACGCGGTGAGCGTGATCGACGTGCCAAGCCGCCGGGTTATTAAACAGATTCCGCTGCCGGGGTGGACCGAAGAGCTGCAACTGGTCGACGGCCGTGTGTTCGTGACCAACCTACGGCGGCGCTACCTCTACGTGCTCGACCCCGCCACGGACCGACTGGTGGACTCGGTAGACGTGGGCGGCGGCAACAACAGCCTTCAACTGGACCGCGAGGGTCAACTCTGGGTGGCCTGTGGGGCGGCGGTGGCCGACGTGGCCGCGCCTGCGCTGGTGCGGGTCGACCCTCGGACGCTGCTGGTGACGAAGCGGCTGGCAGCGCCGAGCGGCAGCCCAAGCAGTTTGCGCATCAACGGCGGGGCCGACACCCTCTACTACCTCTCGGGCAACGAGGCGTTCCGCCTGCCGGTGGCCGCCTCGGACCAGATCCCCACGCGGCCGTTCGTGGCGGGGCGGTCGGGGGAGGACTTCTACGGGCTCGGCGTAGAGCCGACCAGCGGCGAGGTCTACGTGGCCGACGCCCGCCGCTTTACGGCGCGGGGGCGGGTGCTGCGCTACCGGCCCGACGGCACCCTGCGCGGCACCTACGGGGTGGGCGTCGGGCCGGGGGCGTTTGCCTTCGCGGTCGAGTAGGGGGGAGCAATCATTGTCCGCAGCGATTGTCCTTTGCCGGGCAGGGGGGTAGCTTTGCGCTCTTATTATGAAAGGTTTCAATAATCCCCCCACATGTCAGCAGTAGCAACCCCGCCGGCGAACTTCGGTAAGGTCACACAGGTGATCGGTCCCGTGGTGGACGTCAGCTTCGAGGGCCACAAACTTCCCGGTATTTACAACGCGCTGGAGGTCACCCGTGTCGACGGCCAAGTGGTCGTGTTGGAGTGCCAACAGCACCTCGGCGAAGATCGCGTGCGGACCATCGCGATGGACTCGACCGAGGGTTTGCGGCGCGGCATGCCGGTGATCGACAAGGGGCAAGCCATCTCGATGCCCATCGGCGACGAGGTGAAGGGCCGTCTGTTCAACGTGGTGGGCGAGGCCATCGACGGCATCCCGCAGCCCAAGACCACCAAGCGGCTGCCCATCCACCGCCCCGCCCCGAAGTTCGAGGACCTTTCGACCTCTACCGAAGTACTCTTCACCGGCATCAAGGTGATCGACCTGATCGAGCCCTACTCCAAAGGGGGTAAGATCGGCCTGTTCGGTGGTGCCGGCGTGGGCAAGACGGTGCTGATCCAGGAGCTCATTAACAACATCGCCAAGGCGTACGCCGGTCTGTCGGTGTTCGCCGGCGTGGGCGAGCGCACCCGCGAGGGTAACGACCTGCTCCGCGAGATGATCGAGGCGGGCATCGTCTCGTACGGCGATGAATTCCTCCATGAACTGGAAAAGGGCCGCTGGGCGCTCGATAAAGTAGATCAAGACAAGCTGCGCGACTCGAAGGCGACCTTCGTGTTCGGGCAGATGAACGAACCCCCCGGCGCACGGGCGCGCGTGGCACTGTCGGGCCTGACGGTGGCCGAATACTTCCGCGACGGCGACGGCACCGGCCAGGGCCGCGACATCCTCTTCTTCGTCGACAACATCTTCCGCTTCACGCAGGCGGGTTCGGAGGTGTCGGCCCTGCTGGGACGGATGCCCTCGGCGGTGGGATACCAGCCTACGCTGGCCACCGAGATGGGCGCAATGCAGGAGCGCATCACCTCGACGAAGCGCGGCTCGATCACCTCGGTGCAGGCCGTCTACGTACCCGCCGATGACCTGACCGACCCCGCCCCGGCCACTACCTTCGCCCACCTCGACGCCACGACGGTGCTGTCGCGGAAGATCTCCGAGCTGGGCATCTACCCCGCCGTGGACCCGCTCGACTCGACCTCGCGCATCCTGAACCGCGAGGTGCTGGGCGACGCCCACTACGACTGCGCCCAGCGTGTGAAGCGCATCCTGCAACGCTACAAGGAGCTGCAAGACATCATCGCCATCCTCGGCATGGACGAGCTTTCGGACGAGGACAAGCAGGTCGTACACCGCGCCCGCCGCGTGCAGCGCTTCCTCTCGCAGCCGTTCTTCGTGGCCGAGCAGTTCACCGGCCTGCCGGGGCAGCTCGTCGACATCAAAGACACCATCAGGGGCTTCAACGAGATCATGGACGGCAAGCACGACCAACTGCCCGAGGCGGCCTTCAACCTGGTGGGGACCATCGAGCAGGCCACCGAGAAGGGCGAGAAGATGATGGCCGAAGCCAGGTAACGCATGTACGTCGAGATCATCACCCCCGACCAAAAGGTCTACACCGGCGAAGCCACTTCGGTGCAATTCCCCGGTGCCGACGGCCTGTTCGAAGTGCTCAACAACCACGCGGCCATGATTGCCGCCCTGGGCCGGGGCGACGTGCGCATCCGACCCACGGTGGGTGGCGAGGAGCGTATCACCATCGACGGTGGCGTGGTCGAGGTACTCAACAACCGTGTCACGGTGCTCGCCGAGGCCGTGATCACGACAGCGTAGTACCTACGATGATAGATATTTGAAATCCCTTCGGCCGTGCGGCCGAAGGGATTTTTTGATTCGAGTCGCTCAATCGTACTCAGCAAGACACCGGGCCTGACTTGCTCGCTCGCTCATCCCGCTGGATTATAGCATTGCTGTTTCCGTTGAGAACCTCATAAAAGCCGAAAACACACTGCTATCGAGCCTTTATAGGGTTTCTACGAGAAGAGCCTTACAACTCATCTAGTGATGCTATATTCAGGAACGTACCGGTAGCGCATCCTTAGGTTTGCTACAAGTCGATCGTAAGGCGGTTGTCGCCCGGCTTCGATTAGTCGGCGGCAGTCGGTCTTCCGTCCGCTGTCTTCGGTCGACAGCCCTCCCCCTCCCCATGCACTTCCTCAAGATCAAAGAGACCTGCCTGTACGTTCACGACCTGGACTTGATCGAGGCATTCTACCACGGTAAGCTCGGGCTGCCGGTGCTGAGCCGGGTGGACGGGCAGTTCATCTTCTTCCGGGCGGGGGCATCGGTGCTGCTCTGCTTCGTGGCTGAGCGGTCGTTGCGGAAGGTGTCGCCGCCCCCCCATGGTGCCGAGGGCGCGTTGCACTTCGCCTTCGAGGTCACACCGGAAGCGTACGACACCTCCCGCGCGGAGCTTGAAGCGCTGGGCATCGAGATCATCGAAGACGTGCTCTGGAAGAACGGGAAGCGCTCGTGTTACTTTCACGACCCCGAGGGCAACGTGCTGGAAATCATCGAACAGGGCACCTGGGAGCAAGGGTGACGGCGGCGGCTCGCAACGGTGACCGCTTACGGGCGATGTCGTTCCTTTGTGGAGACTGACTGCGAACTTTCCGTGCTCCGCCGATGATCGACCTACCCAAGATGTTCCGCAGCTTCCGACACGCCGCCCGGGGCGTCGTGTCGGTCTTTCGTTTTGAAAACAACGCCCGGGTGCACGGGCCGGCCGCCGGCGTGGTGATCTTGCTGGGCGTGGTGCTGGACATCTCGCGCGCCGACTGGCTCTGGTTGCTCGCCGCCGTCGCGGCGGTGTGGATTACCGAGACGATCAACACCGCCTTCGAGAAGCTGGTCGACCTGGTCTCGCCCGACTATCACCCGCTGGCCGGGCAAGTAAAGGACCTCGCGGCGGGTGCGGTACTGCTGGCGGCAATCTTCGCCGTCCTAGTCGGACTCTTGACGCTGGGACCGTACTTGATGGAAGTCTGAAATTCAGACTTCGGACTTCAAATATCAGACTTCGAACCTCAAACTTGCCAACATGAGCAACTCCTTCGAGCGCCTGAACGAGTGGGTACGTACGTCCGTCACGATCCGGATGCTGTCGGTGGCGATTTTAGTGCTGCTCCTGTTGATTCCGGCAAGCATGATCGAGTCGCTGGTGCGGGAGCGGTCGGGGCGACAGGCGCGGGTGATCGAGGAGATCAGCCGCACGTGGAGCGGCGCGCAGACGGTGGCCGGGCCGGTGCTGTCGATCCCGTACGTGACCTACGATCGGACGGCCGACGATCGTACCGTTACCACCAAACGGTGGGCGCACTTTCTGCCCACTACGCACGATGTCGAGGTACAGCTCGACCCCGAGACACGCCGCCGGGCGCTCTACGAGGCCGTGGTCTACCGTGCCGACCTGCGCTTCAGAGGTAGCTTCGCCGCGCCTGACTTTGCCGCGCTCAACATCGATCCCGCCACGGTGCGCCTGCCGGAAGCGGTGGTGACGGTCGGGCTCACCGATATGCGCGGTATTGAAGAGGAGATCGAGTTGGGCTGGAACGACGAAGGGCTGAGGTTCGACGCTGGGCTGGACGTGCGTCAGGTGCTGCCCGAAGGCGTCAGCACGCGCGTGCCGATTACGCCCGGCGACACCGCTTATCTCTACGCGTTCGACCTGAAGCTGCGGGGCAGCCAAGCGCTCGACTTTGTGCCCGTGGGGCGGGAGACGAACGTGTCCGTTCGCTCGGTGTGGGCCACGCCGAGCTTCGTGGGGGCATTTTTGCCCGAAGTGCGCACGGTGAGCGACAGCGGCTTTACGGCCCGGTGGCGCGTGCTGCACCTGAACCGTACCTATCCGCAACAGTGGCGCGGCGAGGCCTACCGGCTGGTCGGGGGCGGCGTGCGGCCCCGCTATCGCACCGACGTGGAGGGGATGGCGGAGCCGACGGCCTCCGGGGGCGGGGGCGGGGCCACCTTCGGGGTGAACCTGCTGCTGCCGGTTGATCCTTACCAGAAGACCACGCGGGTGGCGAAGTACGCCGTGATGCTGATCGCGCTCACGTTCGTGACGTTCTTCTTCGTCGAGATCATGACGCGCCGCAACATTCACCCCATCCAGTACATCTTGGTTGGGCTGGCGCTGTGCGTGTTTTATACGCTGCTGTTGTCGCTCGCCGAGCAGATCGGCTTCGACGGGGCTTACCTCGTGGCGATGGGCGCCACTGTGGGGCTGATCACCGCTTACGTCGGGGGTGTGTTCCGCAGCCCGCGCCTGACGGCCCTGATGGCGGGCATCCTGCTGGTGCTCTACGGCTTTATCTGGGTGGTACTGCAACTCGAAGACTACGCCCTGTTGCTGGGCAGTGTGGCGCTGTTCGTGCTGCTGGCGGTGCTCATGTACCTCACGCGCCGCATCGACTGGTACCGGTTCGGCAAGCAGCACGGGCGGCCGGAGGCGTAGGGGGCTGATTAGGCGCGCTAAGCGTATTTAAACTTCCACGCTTCCATCTGCTGACGCGAGAGGCGGCCGTTGACCCACTCGGCGTCGAGCGTCAGGAACTGCTGCTTGTAGAACTC
>JBARYS010000490.1:0-3154 GCA_049648155.1 Catalinimonas sp.
GCCTCTTCCTCTACCTGCAATTTGGACCACAGGAAGCCGCTCGGGCGGCCTCTCCCCCGGTTGTAATCCGGGGGGTAGTAAACAGTTATGCCCAGGTGACAGGCATCGACCTTGGCGCTCGGCAGCTGACGCTGGGGAACGTCGAGGGGAACCTGACGGACTTCGACGCCGGCGACAAGGTGATGCTGATTCAGATGAAAGGGGCAACGGTGAAGACGGCGGACGACTCGACGTTCGGTGAAGTCACCGACTTGGGCAGTGCCGGTCATTATGAACTGGCAACCGTGACCAACCAGCAAACTAACGGCGGCACTTCGGTCATCACGCTCGACAACCTGGTGCGCACCTACGATGCGAACGGATCGGTGCAGGTGGTCAGCGTGCCTCAATATCAGGATGCCACGGTCGACAGTACACTCACCGCCCTGGCGTGGGACTCCGCGCTAGGGTACGGCGGCATCGTGGCCGTCGAAGTTGTGGGGACTTTGCGGCTCGAAGCCGACATTGACGTCACGGGCAAGGGCTTCCGGGGTGGGCAGCCCAACGCGAGTGGAATGGGCGGCGACAGCAACGATACTACCTACCGGGCGGCGGCCAACTCCCGACTAGCGCAAAAGGGGGAAGGGGTCGCCTCCGTAGCATCTGAGCACCAGTTTGGCCGGGGTGCGCTCGCCAACGGCGGCGGCGGCGGCAACAATCACAACGCCGGCGGCGGCGGCGGCAGTAACTACACCCGTGGCGGCAACGGGGGCGAGGCGTGGCGCGATGGCGGTGCCGAGGGGCTGGCTGGGTACGCAATGCCCTACAGCTCCACCGAAAACCGCATCTTTCTGGGCGGCGGCGGCGGCGGCGGCCAGCAGAACAACAGATTTGCCACCGCCGGGGGGCGGGGCGGCGGCATCGTCTTCATGCGGGCCGGAGCCGTCACGGTCGGTTGCACTACCCCCAGTGCGATACGGGTGAGTGGGGACAGCGCCGCGCACACCTTAGGGAACGATGCGGCCGGAGGCGGTGGTGCCGGGGGCGTGTTGCTGGTAGAAGTAAATGATTATAACCTGGACTGTGAGTTGCTTTACGAAGCCAACGGCGGTGCGGGCGGAAACGTCAATACCCAGAACCGCCACGGCGGCGGCGGCGGCGGCGGCATTGGAGCCATCTTGCGATATAACTCCGTCAGTAACTCCCTGTTGATCTACGAGCAGACGCCGGGCACGCAGGGCGTTGCCTGTAGAAGCTGCACCACAAACTCGGGGAACGAGCAAGAGGGATCTGCAGGTGACCCCTGCCCCCCGAGCGGCTGTGCGGATTCCCAGACGGGCTGGACCCCACCAGGTACCCCTACGGTGCTGCCGGTGGAACTACTTCACTTTCAGGTGAAAGTGACTGACAACGCCACGGTGACCATACGGTGGGCGACGGCGACCGAGATCAACAACGAGCGGTTTGTGATCGAGCGCAGCGACGACGGCACCACGTTCGAGCCGCTGGCGGTCCAGCCGGGGGCGGGTACGGTGGGCAACCGCCGCGACTACAGCTACGTGGACGACGCTCCGCTGCCGGGGGTGAGCTACTACCGCCTGACGCAGTACGACTACGACGGCGCTTCGGAGACCTTCGAGGCGGTCAGCGTGCGGCTGCCGGGTGCGGCGCTGCGCATCAGCAACGTGGCTCCGAACCCGTTCGCCTCGCAACTACGGGTGAGCTACCGCTCAGAAGAGGCCGGCGCGGGGCTGATCGAGCTGATCGACGCGCGGGGCGGGACGGCGCTGACACACCGCTTCACGGTGCCCCTGGGCGGTGGCGAGGAGATACTGACGGGCCTCGACCGTTTGCCGACCGGCACCTACCTGCTGCGCTTCTCGGTCGACGGGCAGCCCGCCCCGGTGCAGAAACTCATCAAGCAGTAGTCTCGCTCGAAGAAGGCCCGCAGGGCACGCTCATTGCAGGCGAATGTTCGCCGTGTGTTCGAGTGAAAAGCGGGCCTCTTCGAGCGATTTAACGCGCCGGCCGTGCACGTAGAGGCCGTCGATGAGCACGTCGCGCACCTGGTGGTCGGTGTCGTAACCGGCGATCACCGAGAAAGGCACGGGGCCGTCCACCACCCGGATGTCGCGGAACGTGATGTCGCGGATGTGCCCGCGGCTGGGCGCGTACCGGCGTCGCTCGGCCGGCGTAAGGCGCGTCTGGTTGTCCCACACGCCTGCCTGGTAGCGCTCCCGCATAAAAGTCTCCCGGTCGAACGGATTGTCGTGACTGAACCGCGTGTGCAAAATCGCCAGGTCGATCAGCTTTTGTCCGGCGTGTTCGATACGCAGGTTCTGGAAGACGACGTCGCGCACCAGGGCGCTGTCGCCGTTGTGGATGCTCAGCACCGCTCCCTTCTCGACGTGGATAAAGTCGCAATCTTCCACACGGATGGCGCTGATCTCGTGCGTCTGTAGTTCGAAGCCAATCTCGAAGCCGTTGCCCCACTCGGCGTTCCAGAACGTACAGCCCCGCACGGTCACAGCGTGCGTGGGGACGGTGGGGTCGTCGCCGTGCACCGACTTGATCGCCACGCAGTCGTCCTTCGTGCGTACGAAGCAGTTTTCGATGAGTACCCGCCGGCTGCGCACCACGTCGATGCCGTCGTCGCTGTCGTTGCCGCTGACGATCTTCACGTTACGTATCGTGACGTCGCGCGCGAGCAGCGGGACCAGTTGCCACGAAGTGCTGTTGTGCAGCACGATGCCCTCCACACCGACGCGGTCGCAGTTGATCAAGTTGATCAGATGCAGCTGTGGCACACCCGGGTAGTCGCGCGGGCGGGGCAGGCCGCCGTCCAGCACCCCGCGCCCTCGGATGGTTACGTCTTGTGCGTCGCGCGCCAGAATCACCCCCCGCACCACCGCGCCCCCGGCGATGTAAACCGTCTCGCCGCTGCCGACTTCCAGCACGCCCACGTCGTGCACAGCCCCGCCGGCGAAGTATCGTACCGCCGGGTCGTTGGGACGTGGTACGTCGCGCTCCGGCGGGTTGGCGAACACAAACAGAGGCCGCCCGACGCCCCCGTTCACTTCGATACTTAGTTGCGCCGGCTCGCGCAGCGTAAAGCGGATCACGCTGTCTTGCCACGTAGGTCGGATGTTCAACCGATGCGGACGTACGTCCACCC
>JBARYS010000491.1:0-5055 GCA_049648155.1 Catalinimonas sp.
GTTCGGGGTTGTTCTTTACTTCTACTTTTTCTTTTGTGACCTTTGGCTTGCCTTTGATCGGGTGAGCTGATGGCTCCGGACTTTTACTGCGGACTTAACTCTTCCAATGATGAAAACTTTGCGATACAAGACCAACATCAACTGCGGCGGTTGCGTGGCGACCGTCACCCCTTACCTGAACGACGCGCCCGGGGTCGAGGCGTGGCGGGTCGACACGGCACACGCCGATAAGCTGCTCACCGTGGAGGGCGACTTCAGCGACGAAGAGGTCCGCAAGCGCGTGGAGGAGGCGGGCTTCAAGATCGAACCGAAGCGACGACTGCTGGGCTTGTTCTAGCCACGCTTCAACCCGACCGGGGCGGACGCCGTTCACCCCCACATGGCAGAACCGACCACGACCGCAACCGAAATAATCTGGGGCGATGGCCGCCGGACGTTCGTGCTTCTTCACTACTTCAGCGGGGCCGCCGAAAGCTGGCGCTGGGTGGCCGAGCAGCTACCCGGATTCCGCTGCGTAGCGCTGCAACTGCCCGGCGCGGGGGGGACGGCCTCGCCCGAGGAGCCGTCTATGGAGTGGTACGCCGACTGGGTGGCCGCGCAGATCGCACGTCTAAAGATTGAAGACTACGTGCTGGTCGGCCACTCGATGGGCGCGAAAATCGCCCTACCGGCTGCGCTGCAAGCTGCGACCCCGCCCCGCCGCGTGGTGATGCTGGCCCCCTCGCCGCCCACCCGGGAGCGAATGCCTTCCGACCAGAAAGAGCAGATGTTGCACGGCCACCACGCCCGCGAGCACGCCCGGGGGAGCATCGCGGGTGCGACGGTACGGGCGCTGACCGACGAGCAGACCGCGACGGCTGTCCGGACACACACGGGCACCGACAACGGCCTCTGGCGCTGGTGGCTGTTGGAAGGTATGGACCGCTCCGTGGCCGACCAGGTGCGTACGCTCGACGTACCCGTGACGGTGCTGGCCTCCGAAGACGACCCGATCATTCCGTTTGAAGACATCGGAACCGAGGTGATGGGCACCCTACCGCACGCACAGCTCCACACCACGCGGGGGAGTGGGCACTTGCTGCCGCTCGAAGACCCGGGGTGGGTGGCGGCGCAACTGCGGGAAGCCTACAGTGCGTAGGGCAGAAAGGTGCCCACGTCCTGGCCGTGGCGGTGCAGGTCGCGCACGATGCTCGAACTGATGGTGGCCAACCCCGGGGTGGTAATCAGGAAGACGGTCTCCAGCCCGCCGAACACGTGCCGGTTGGCCTGGGCGATGGCGTTCTCGTACTCGAAGTCGGTGGTGTTGCGCAGGCCGCGCAGCAGGAAGAGCGCGCCCTCCCGGCGGGCGAACTCGGCCGTCAGCCCCCGGTAGGAGACCACCCGCACACCGGGCGTGTCGCCGAACGTCGACTCGATGCGGCTCAGGATGGTTTCGAGCGGAAAGTAACGCTGTTTGTTGCTGTTCACCCCCACCCCGACGATGACTTCGTCGAACACGGCCAGCCCGCGCCGCACCACGTCTTCGTGTCCACGTGTGAAGGGATCGAACGAACCGGGGAAGATGGCGATGCGCGTCACGGGGCGTAGTGTAGAGCGAACAGATCGTAGTAACGGTGGTCCGAAACCTCGTCGAAGCCGTGGAAGAACGTCAACCCCGCCGGGCGCGGCCCGAGGGACACGTTCCGCACGTACTTGCGCAGCTTCCGGTAGACGTTGGCATCGGGCGTCACCTCTCCCCACACGCGCAGTGCATCTTGCTCAGGGTCGAAGCCCGTCTCGCTCACCACCAGCATCACGAAATAGAGGAAATCAGTCTCCGAGCCGAACCCGTAGGCGTTACAGAACTCCAGTTGGCCGGCACGGTAGACGAGCGTCGTGAAGTGATCTGACTCCACCAGCAGATACGCCGTCCGGTGGGAACCTTCATCGAGATCACGCCGCACTCCCGCCAACCAAGAGGTCACCACGTGGCGATGCTCAACCGCTTGCATGGGGTAGATGCCGGTGAGCCACTCGTGCAGGCGGCGCTCCATCTCGAAGACAGTCACAAAGTCAGCGTCCCCCCGGTGGTGATGCACGCTCCCCCCTTCGCGGAGTGTCAGCAGAGATCGCAAGTACACCTCGGGCCGTTCGGGGTCGAAGTACTCGGGCGGCACAAGGGTAAAGGCACCGTCGGCCGTGGCCGCCCGCACGTGGTGCCAATAGCCGGCCTTCAGCACCTGGTGCTGGTCGAAGATGTGCTCAAGAGCGTCCGGACCGGGGCCGTCGAGCACGTGGTGCTCTAGCCAGAGGCATCGGCCGTCGGTGGTGTCGATCACGCAGAAGCGAAACCACGTCGCGCCGAAGTGCAGATAGAGACCATAGGCAGACAGCCGCTCGACGTCGAACCGCTCGTCTTTGATTTTGCGCAGCAGACGCGGCGTAGTGGCGGGTGCCGACAACGCCTACTCCCAGTTACCGCTGGTGGTCACCTCGGTGCGGGAACCGAACTTCAGCGGCTCCTTCGGCCCGCGCAGGCGCGCGGGGTCGACCGGGTCGGGGTCCGACACCTCGACCACGTCGAGCACGTAACCACCCGGCTTCTGCACCTTTCCGGCGTAGAAGACAAAGCGCTGCCCGTTGGAGCCGGGGGCGATACAGAGGTTTTCGAGCGTCACACCCACCGGCAGTTCTTCTTCGCGAAAAAGTGAGTCACGCACCGAGATCATCCCCACAGTGTCGACCTTCACCACGAGGCTGTCGCCGAGGTGAGCGGCCCGCTCGATGATGGTCTCTGTCCGCGACACGTTGACAATTTGCCCGTTCTGGATAAACTGCATCAGCGTGTCGCACTCGCCCGCATAACGGTTGAACCTGTTGAAGTAAGCCTTCTCGGCCTCACGAATCAGCTTGAGCTTCTCGATGACCAGCCCCTCGATACGATCGATGCGGTTCTTCTCGACGATGGGCTTGCGGATGGCGGCGTAGAGGTAGTATCCCAGGCCAAGGGCCAGCGCGAACAGGGCGTACTTGATGATGCGGATCAGCATAAGGGTAGGGAGGTATTTGCCACAATTATAACGAAGTCTTTATTGAGAAGTAGCGAACTCTGAAGTGCCGGCGCGTCCTTGACTTCCGCGTCCGGAATTTACAGGCGGCAGCCGAAGACGCCCCGGCACTTCAGAGTTCTTAATCGAAGCGGATGGCGCGGATGGGTTCGATGCGCGAGATGATGGCGGTGGGGAGGATCAGGGCGGCGGTGGTGAGCACGAACAGGGCCACGTTGAGCAGCAGGACCGTCAGCGGGTCGAGGTGGATGGGCACGGCCGACATGAAGTAGTTCTCGGGGTCGAGGGGGATCAGCTTGAACCATCCTTGCAGGGCGCAGAGGCCCAGCCCGAGCAGGTTACCCCAAAGCAGCCCCACGCTGATCAGGCGCATACCGTTGACCACGAAGACCGAGCGGATCTGTCGGTTGCTCGCCCCGAGCGCTTTGAAGATACCGATCATCTGCGTGCGCTCCATGATCATGATCAGCAGCGTGGAGACCATGTTGAAGCAGGCCACCACCAAAATGAGCACCAGGAAGATGTCGACGTTGTTTTCGAGCAGCGCCAGCCAATCAAACAGTTGCGGGTAGCGGTCGGTGATGCGCGTCAACGACAGGTCGTAGTCCATCGCGTCGAACACCCGGTCGGCGGTGGCTTCGAGGCGGTCGAAGTCGGCCACGAACAGCTCGAGACCACCCACCGATGTGTCTTCCCAGCCGTTCAGCGCCTGTAAGGTGCGCAGGTCGGTCAGCACGTGCGTTTCGTCAAACTCCTCTAGGCCCGTTTCATAGACGCCCACCACCCGCAGCCGCCGGTAGCGGGGCGGATTCTGGAGGAAGTAGAACCAGAGGCGGTCGTCGAGCTTCAGCCCCAGCAGGCGGGCGATCTTTTCGCTCACCACCACCTCCTGCGCGATGGTGTCGGCCCCGAGCGCCGGCAGGCGGCCGCGCCGCAGGTTAGGCCGGAACGCCGCCGCGTTGAAGTCGCCGCCGACACCCTTCAGCACCACACCCTGCACCTCGTCGTCGGTCTTGATCAGGGCGGGCTTGAGGCTGTAGCTCTGCACGTGCACCACGTTGGGCAGCTCGGTGGCGGTGCGGTAGATGTCGGAGTTGAGCGAAACGGGCGACTCTTCGTACTCTTGGTTGAGCGTAAATTTAGTCACCTGCAAGTGACCGCTCAGGCTGAACACCTTATTTTGGATGGTCCGCCGGAAACCGCCGAGGATGGCGAACGAGACGATCAGCACGCCCAGCCCCACGGCCACCGAGCCGACGGCGATCTTCCGCACGGTGTGGGTAAACGCGCCGGGGTCGCTGTGGCGGAGGCGGCGGGCCAGATAGTAGGCGAGTTTCATCGTCGCGAAGGTAGTCGGCGGCGACCTACCCCTGCGCCGTCGGGGGAGTGGGGACCTTGCCTCGCTGACGTGCCTTCCTTTCAACCGGCAGAAAAGACCATCCCTCGTGGTAGGCGGCCGGAGGCGGCTCCGATGCCGAAGCCACCACCGGCGATGAGGGCGACTTAGTCTTTCATAAAAGTGGGTTTAGGATGCATTAGGGCCTACGCGCGCCGCCGGAACGGCCTGAGCGAGGTTTGGGCTTCTGCGGTATGCCGATTACCTTAGTCACCAACCTAACCCCATCCTGACCCATGCTCGATAGCATCCTGAACACCGTCAAGGGCGAATTGGCCGGACAGCTCACGCAGCAAACCGAACTCGGACCCGCCAAAGCCGGCGAAGCCGCCGAACTGGCCAAAGACAACGTGCTGGCCGGACTGACCACGCAGCTTAAAGGGGGCGAACTGGGCGGCGTGCTCGACCTCTTCAAGCAGGGCAGCGTGCCGTCGCAAAACCCACTGGTGCAGCAGATCGCGGGCCGCTACCTGAACGACCTCATCACGAAGCTGGGCCTGCCCTCGGGTGTGGCGCAAACAGTGAGTCAACTGGCCATCCCCTTCCTGCTCGACAAGGTGCTGAAGCGCACGCCCAATGGCAGCGACATGGACCAAGGCAAGCTGCAAGAGG
>JBARYS010000492.1:0-7324 GCA_049648155.1 Catalinimonas sp.
GCGGGAATTCCACGACAAGCCTACCCCAACTCCACAGGCTTCGACCTTTTTACGTCTCGAAATCCTCGCGCCAACGTCTCTTCTACGCCCCTCGGGTCATCCTCGGCCTGGGCGCACGTGCGCGTTCTTCGTTGTTCCTCACCTCGTATCCTGCTTCTATTCATCCTTCCGATTTTATGTATAATATTGAAGAGCTACGCGCTAAGCTGTTGACCGAACTCAAAGAGATTGCCGGTGAAATGGGCGTCAAAAGTTTTCGGCGGCTCCCTAAGGACGATCTGATTTACCGCATTCTGGACCACCAGGCGATCCTGCCCGAGCACGCGCTTCCCAAGAAAAAAGAAGAGACCCAAAAACAGACGGAAGCGCCTAAAATAGAGAACGCTGAGATTGATGAGGTCGTCCCCGCCGAAGCCGCTCCCGTGGCCGAGGGTGAGAAGGAAGCCCCTCGCCGACGCGCCCGGGTGAAGCGAGCCAACGCCAAGGACGACGCCACGAAGGGCGACGACGACACGAGCGCGCTGTTAAAAGCCTTTACCTCCGAGATCGAAGAGACGATGTCGTCGTTCGACAACGACGCTCCGTCCGCTAAAAAGTCGCCCCCTCAAAAGTCGCCCCCTCAAAAAAGGGAAGGGAGTGCCGAAAATTCATCCGCTAAAAGAGAGTCGACCGACAACGGGCAGGAGGAGACCGAGTCGCATCCGAAGCCCGAGAGCGGCAACAACGGTCGGAGCGACGCAGACGGCAACGCACGGGCCGAGCGCAGAGAAGAGAAGAGCGCCCCCAGGAACGAACGCACCGGCGAGGACGACGCGCCGCGCTTGGAGCGCGGAGGTTCGCACGACGACGGACACGGTGATCGCAGCAACGGACGCGACCGTGGCGACCGCAAGGAGCGCCGCCGCGAGAATGTGGTGCAGAAGGGCAACCGGAGCACCAACCCGCAGGGCGACGGCCGGAACAACCGCAGCAGCCGTGACAACATCAATCAGAATAACAACAATCGCTCCGGGGGACCGAGCCAGAACCAGCGCCCAAAGAAGAAGCAGATCCGCGACTTCGACGGCGTGATCGAAAACGAAGGCGTGCTGGAGGTGGTAGTGGACGGCTACGGCTTCCTCCGTTCGCCCGACTACAACTACCTGGCTTCGCCCGACGACATCTACGTCTCACCGTCGCAGGTGAAGCTGTTCACGCTGAAAACCGGTGACTCGGTGCGCGGCTACGTGCGCCCCCCGAAAGAGGGCGAGAAGTACTTCGCCCTGCTGAAGGTGATCACCGTGAACGGCAAGACTACCGAGGAGATCCGCGACCGCGTACCGTTCGAGCACCTCACACCGCTCTTCCCGAACGAGCGCCTGCAACTGAGCACCAACTCAAACCAGCTCTCTACGCGCATCCTCGACCTGTTCGCGCCCATCGGTAAGGGGCAGCGCGGCATGATCGTGGCGCAGCCCAAAACGGGTAAAACGGTGCTGCTGAAGGAGATTGCCAACGCCATCGCGGCCAACCACCCAGAGGTTTATCTGATCATCTTGCTGGTCGACGAGCGCCCGGAGGAGGTCACCGACATGGCCCGCAACGTGCGCGCAGAGGTGATCTCGTCGACGTTCGACGAACAGGCCGACCGACACGTGAAGGTGGCCGGCGTGGTGCTCGAAAAGGCCAAGCGCATGGTCGAGTGCGGCCACGACGTGGTAATCTTGCTCGACTCCATCACTCGCCTGGCGCGGGCTTACAACACGGTGGTGCCCTCGTCGGGCAAGATCCTCTCCGGTGGGGTCGATGCCAACGCCCTGCACAAGCCCAAGCGCTTTTTCGGTGCGGCCCGCAACGTGGAGAACGGCGGCTCGCTGACCATCATCGCCACGGCGCTGATCGAGACCGGTTCGAAAATGGATGAGGTGATCTTCGAAGAGTTCAAGGGTACCGGCAATATGGAGCTGCAACTGGACCGCCGCCTGTCGAACAAGCGTGTCTACCCGTCGATTGACGTGCCGGCGTCGGGCACCCGCCGCGAAGACCTGCTCATGGAGCGCGAGGAGTTGGCCCGTATCTGGATTCTGCGCAAGCACATGTCGGACATGAACTCAGTCGAGGCAATGGAATTCCTCAAACAAAATATGCGTGGCACGAAAGACAACATCGAGTTTTTGAGCTCGATGAACGGCTAGCCTCTTTAGGTAGGAACCTGTCTGTTTTTCTGTAAGAGGTTACTCGTCAGTGAGGCATTGCGCATCGATAAGCTGACCGTTGGGGCTCGTCTTTTTAACTCCGGCCGACGTTGCAAAGGCTGGCCGGTCGGGGCGGTGACGCCGCACTTGGCCGAGGCGCGCCTAGCCCGAAGCCAAGGTTACTTCACCTGAATTAATCAACTTGTCGACGCAATGCCTTGGCTGCCTGAGCAGTTATAAAATAAAAAGAGGAAAACGTTGATCTTCGAGGCACCGCACGGTAAGGATGAAGCGATGCAGGACCGGGCGTTCGATCTGAGCGATCCCAGCGCGGCTCCCCGCCGGGACAATTGTTGGAGCGCTTCGTCATCGGTACAAGAAAACGTGAACACTCGCTTCGTAACGTATTGAGTGCTGTCTTCTAGATCATAATTTTAACAGGATGATGCCTAAGCAGTTATATATTACGCTACCGTCGATCGGCCGCTCCGCCCCGTTCGCGGTGCTCCCAACGACGGCCTGAGAACGCCCACTGCGCTCATGAAAGAGTGTCACAGCTACTTCTCACTCATGAACATCATCACTCAAATCTTCCGGTACGCCACCGGCCTACTGTTCATCTTCTCGGGTCTGATCAAGCTCAACGACCCGGTCGGCACGCAGATTAAGTTCGAAGAGTATTTCGAGGTGTTCGCCGTCGACTTCGCGCCCTTCTTCCACACGCTCGTGCCGCTGGCCCTGCCGCTGGCCTTAGTGCTTTGCGTAGCCGAGGTGGTGCTGGGCGTGGCGCTGCTTCTACAGTTTGAGATGCGCCTGACGACTTGGGCGCTGCTGCTGCTGATCGGCTTCTTCACGTTCCTGACGTTCTACTCGGCGGCGTTCGACAAGGTGACCGACTGCGGCTGCTTCGGAGACGCCGTCAAACTCACGCCTTGGCAGTCGTTCACGAAAGACGTAGTCCTGCTCGTGATGATCGCCGTGCTGTTCGCCCGGCGGAAGCACCTACGCTCCCGCCTGCCCGCAGCGGTCAACTGGAGCGCGCTGGGCGTGGTGACGGCGCTCTCGTTCGCGGTGGGGGCCTACGCGATCCGCTACCTGCCGCCGCTCGACTTCCGGGCGTACCGCGTGGGGGCCGATCTGCCGGCGCTGATGGAACCCTCGGCGGCGCTTAAATACAGCTACGTGATGCTCCGCGACGGCCGCCAAGAGGTGCTCGACGCTTACCCCACCGACACGGCCTACGTTTACAAGGACATCATTCTGCGCAACCCCGAGGCGCTGCCGAAGATCACCGACTACCGCGTCTGGAACGACGAAGGTGACTTTACGGAGGCGACGTTCGAGGGGAAAAAACTGCTGATCGTGATCCACAGTGCGGAAGACACGAAGCTGGACCGCTACCCCGCCGTGCGCGAGCTGGTCGAGGCGCTTCCCACCGACGTCGAGCCGATGGTGCTCACCGCCGCCGACCGTACCCGGTTTGAGGCGTTGCGCCACGAGGTGCAACTGGCGGTACCCTACTACTTTGCCGACGGCACGGTGCTGAAGACGATGATCCGCAACAACCCGGGGCTGATTCTGCTCGAAGAGGGCGTGGTGGTCGACAAGTGGTCGCCGCACCGCCTGCCCACCGCCGAGGGCCTCACCACGGCGGGGCGGTGAGGCACGTCTACCTCGTGGGGCTGCCCGGCAGTGGCAAATCGACCCTCGGGCGGGCGCTGGCGGCGGCGCTCGAACGCCCCTTCGTGGACCTGGACGATGTGATCGAGGCGCGGGCGGGGCGGGCCATCCGCGACATCTTCGCCACCGAGGGCGAGGCGCACTTCCGGACGTTGGAGCGGGCCGCGCTCGCCGCCACCGCCGCACGCACCGAGCCGCTGGTGGTAGCCACGGGCGGCGGCACTCCGTGCTTCCTCGACAACGGCGCGCTGCTGAAAAACACGGGCACGAGTGTGTTTCTGGACGTGCCCGTGGCGACCATCGTGGCGCGCCTCGAAGCCGACGACCCCACCGTGCGGCCCCTGTTGCATAATCAGAAGATAAAATATCGATTGGAGCAACTTTCGGCCGACCGCCGTGCTTATTACCTCGAAGCTGACGTTCACTTGTCGGGTAACAACCTCGCGGCCGAGGCGGTGCTGGCGCAATTGTCGTGTTAGCGCCCCGAATGGTACGCCGCCCGCCGGGGGATGAATTGGCCGTCGACCCATCGTTTCGTATTTTTTTAGAATGAACGGACCCCTCACGCTCCTCCCGCGTCTGCAACTCCTCCCTCTCCTGTTTGGAGGATGGCTCGCGGCGGCAAGTGCGTGGGCGCAAGCGCCCGAAGACCTGCTCAGCGACTACATTCAGGTGGCGTCGGAGAGCGGCGCGGAGGGGACGGCGGGGCGCTTCCTGGCTGACTACTGCCGCGAGCGCGGACTGGCTGTGGAGGTGTTCGACGACCTGGATTCGGCCTACAACTTCACCGCTTCGCTCTACCCACTAAGCTCCGGACGGCCCAACATCGTGCTGCTGCACCACATCGACGTGGTGCCCGCCCACGCCGACGGCTGGACGCACCCGCCCTACGCGGGGCGCATTGCCGACGGGGCCGTGTGGGGGCGTGGGGCCATCGATGCCAAGGGGCTGGGTGTGATGCACCTCGCGGCGCTGCTGCACTACCGAGAGGAGGCCCGCCGCCGGCCGCTGCCCTACAACGTGACGATGCTGGCGGTGTCGGGCGAAGAGACCGGTGGCCTCAACGGCAGCGCGCGGATCGTCGAACACCACCCGGCCACGCTGAACGCCGCCGTGGTGTTCGGCGAAGGTGGCTCGGGCGTGTACGACGCCATCCCCTCGCGGCCCGAGGTGCCGGTGTTCGGCGTGTCGGTGGCCGAAAAGACCAGCCTCTGGCTACGCCTCGACCTGCAGATGCGCGCCTCCGGCCATGGGGCGGCCCCGCCGCCGCAGTACGCCAACCGCTCGATGCTGCGGGCGCTTTACAAGCTGCAATCGCAGAAAACGAAGTTTGTCTTCACCGACGTCAGCAAGCAGATGTTCCGCCACTTCGGCGAATTGGAGGGCGGCGTGAAGGGCTACGTCCTCAAGCGCTTTCACTGGCGGGCGTTCCGGCCCATCGTGCGCAACTACGTCGAGGAGCAGCCGCTGCTGCGGGCGCTCGTGAGCAACACCTACACCGTGACGAACATCACGAACCCGCCCGGCCCGATCAACCAGATTCCAAGCCTAGTCACGACCTACCTCGACTGCCGGCTGCTGCCCGGCACCACACGCAAAAAGTTTCTGCGCGAACTGAGGCGGGGCTTGTTCGAGCCGCGCTTCGACGTGACGGTGCTCGACGAGAGCCCCGCCGCGCCCCCCACCGAGCCGGACGCGTTCTACGACGCCTTCGCCGAGGCGATCAAGGAGGTCTACCCCGACGGGGCCGTGCTGCCGATCCTCTTCCCCGCCACCACCGACAACAACTACTACCGCGCGGCGGGCGTGCCCACGTATGGCCTGGTGCCCATCGTCATGAGTGAGGCCACCATCGCCAGCATACACGGTACCGACGAGCACCTCAATATCCAGGCGCTGCATCGGGGTGTCGACGTGTTCAAGCGGTTGCTCGCCCGTTTCTTGGGGCCGACCGCCGAGATGTCGATTGAGGTGGAGCTGAGGTAAGGCGCACAGCCGGGGCGCACACGCTCCTGCAACCTTCCGCCGGGCGGGGCGGTACGTTGATGGACAACCCATCCATCCACTAACGCTGTTATCATGCCTCAGAACGTCCTCATCACCGGTGCCACCAGCGGCTTCGGCCGTGAATTTGCCAAGCTGTTTGCCGCCGACGGCGCGCACCTGATCCTAGTGGCCCGCCACGCCGACGACCTCCGCGAGACCGAAGCGATGCTGCAGCGCGACCACCGCCCCGCCGGGGTGACCATCGTTGCGCAAGACCTTTCCGAGCCCGGCAGTCCGCAGAAGCTCCACGACGAGATCGAGGCGCACGGCCTGCGGGTCGACGTGCTGATCAACAACGCGGGCTTCGGTGAGCACGGCCACTTCGTGGAAACCGACCTCGACAAGGAGCTGAAGATCATCCAGCTGAACATCGCCACGGTGACGCACCTGACCAAGCTTTACCTGCGCGAGATGGTGGCCCGCAACGAGGGAAAGATTCTACAACTGGCCTCGGTGCTCTCCTTCATCCCGACGCCGCGCATGGCCGTTTACGCCGCCACGAAGGCCTACGTGCTCTCGCTGACGGAGGCGCTGCAACACGAGATCAAGGACTCCGGCGTGACGATGACCGCCCTCTGTCCCGGTGCAGGCGACACGGAGTTCTTCGAGCGAGCCAACGCCACGGAGGCGCGTATCGTGCAGGACGGCCCCCTCGCCGACCCCGCCGAGGTTGCCAAGGCCGGATACGACGCCCTGATGAGCGGCAAGAAGCGCATCGTGCCCGGCGGCATGAACAAGGCGCAGGCGTGGCTGAGCAACCTCGTGCCCGACGCCGCCCTGGCGGCAGGGATGAGCTTCATGCTGGAAGAGAAGTAGCCCGTGGACGCGCCCGCCGCGACGTACTATCCACTCGGCGACGGTGCCGTGGTGTGGCAGGCGGGTTGGGAGATCAATCCGGCCGTCGCCCGACGCCTGCGGGCGGTGGCCGACACCCTGACGCGCGCGCCTTTTCCCGGCTACATGACCTGCGTGTCCGGCTACGTGACGCTGACGGTCTACTACGACCCGCTCGTTGCGGCCGGTTGGGAACAGGTCGCCGCGCACCTGCGCAACGCGGCGGACGCCGTCGGAGAGACGCCGGGAGTTGTCGTGGGCCGTACGTTCGACCTGCCCGTGTGCTACGACGGTCCCGACCTCGACTTTGTGGCGCGGCGGGCGGGGTTGACGCCCACCGAAGTTATCGCCCTCCACACCATGCCTACTTACGATGTCCATTTCGTCGGCTTCGCGCCGGGCTTTCCTTACTTGGGAGGTATGGACCCACGCCTGGCCACGCCGCGCCGTGCGGAGCCTCGGCCACTCGTGGCGGCGGGTGCGGTGGGCATCGCGGGGGGGCAGACGGGCGTCTACCCACTGGCTTCGCCCGGTGGCTGGCAACTGATCGGCCGCACGCCCCGCCCGCTGTTCGACCCACACCGCTCGCC